>JAJTHV010000169.1 GCA_021300095.1 Flammeovirgaceae bacterium
ACACCACACCATCCAGTGTGTCAGGTAGAAAACTGAAATCCGGATTTTCATCCAAGACATTCAATGGTTGAACGTGGGCAAAACCATCTGCGGAAGCGATAGTCGTTTTATTATAGGTGCCATAGACCTGATTTCCTTCGGCAATCAGTTGTTTTGCCAACGCTTGACCGATGCCGGATGAGGAGCCGATTATTAAAATAGATGCCATGCAGTAAAAACCGCGCGGCAGCTATTTTGTTTTTTGTTTATTTTACCTTTTTGAGCTAGAGGCGAAACAAGAGTTCGGAAATAAGTTTCGTTTCGACTTTTAAAGGCTCCGCCAGTATGAGTCGAAGTGGCTTCGTGGCTCTTGTATTTAGGCTTGAAGTTTATTTGATCGGTTGTGTCAGGATCAAAATGATGCCTTCTTTGGCAAGTCCTTCAAATTCTAGTTCATTGGCCCGATTTAACCAAAGCCCTTCGCGCTCTTGAAGTAGCCGGTTGGCAACTTCAAATACACCACCGATAATAAACACAAATACTTCGGCTTCTTTAGATAAGGAAAGGAATCCATCTATCCGGCCATCAAATTTTCCAATCAGCAGTTTTGCACTATCGTCCAGGGGTATCAATGGTTGCAATGCGTTTCTGCTGTTCAGGTCGAATAAATGTGGTTCTGGTTTTTGAAAGTCACAGGCAAAATCAATTTCCAGAAAATGAATTTCATTCTTGGGATAAGGATTTCTTATTTCATACGATTGAGTCAAAGCCGCACTTCCGCCAGGCACAAGCGAATAAAATTCATTGGCTTGTGTTAATTGCAACGATCCTGCTAGCGGAAAAATGACGCGTAAATGACCGCTCGCTACAGGGCTACTAAGCGTGGCATGCGCTGCCAAACAGGTTTCTTTTATAACGACCGCGTGTTGTTCGCCTTTCATTTCTGAATACAGGCTTCGGAAAGAAGAAGTTGCTTCTTCTTTCCGAAAACCGGCCAGATAAATTTGAGCGGCCGCTTTTTCTTGTAGTTTCATTGAATTAGTTTTTAAGATTACGTTGTCGTTCAATAAGTCAGGAAATAAATCATCCATACAAATTGCAAGTTGTATTTGGGGAGATTCATTCTAAGATCAAAGTTATCCATTCACCACGATGGTGTGTGTAAGTGCAAATCCGGCTTCTATACTTCCGGTTATGGTAGAGAGTTCAGTAGTTACGCCATCCGAAAACACATTGTCACTACTGTTGTAGGTATAACCGCTCATTCCTTTGTTATAACCATTGGCGGTGGATGCGTTTACTAAATTGACTGCGCTACTTGTACCTTCCGGAAAGGCAATTTGCGTTACTAATAAAGAAGCACCTGTGGCGGTGTACACATGCACATGAATATGCGTGGCTCTGCCTGTGTACCATCCTGGAAAGATAGTTGTGAATCCAACTTGGCCATTTGCATTTGTGCTTTGGCGTCCGCGTAAGAAGTGATTGGTGGTGTAGTTAGTAGCCTGCATACCGGTGCCACCATATTCAGAGTAGTTGCCCTCTTTGTCGCAATGCCAAATGTCGACCAATACACCTGCCAGCGCAGCGCAGCTGTTATTTTTGTTTTGAATAGTAATCGTGACAGTTAGTAGAATACCAGTACGATCTCCTCGAATATCAGCTCGTACCAATGAACTTGGATCTAATGTTGGAAAGGGGCCTGCGGTTTCAGTAGCTGTGGTGGTACAAGAGCTGGTTCCGGAGGTGCCACCGGTAGTACCGCCCGTGCTCGATTGATTGGACGGAGTTACCTCGTTATCTTTACAAGCTGCGGCTAATGGGATGAGCCCGAAAAGGCCGATGGTTTTTAAAAACTCTTTACGTTCCATAAGTTATTAGTTTAGTTTGGGTTTAAAATGCATTTAATTATTTACGACCTTTAAAAACGAGCTTCCCATTTAAGGGAAGCTCGAAAAAAAAACACAACCCCTCTTATCTCCCTATAGTCTTGGTGGTCACCACGCCATTGATGCTCACGGTTATTGTTTTGTTTGTACAACTTCCGTCTCCAAAGTCGATGATTACGGTGTCGGATCCGTAAATGGTTGAAACGATTCCACTTACGGGTGAATGTCTTTCCTTTCCACATGCAATGTCATCGGTAATGGGTGTAGTGATTGTATTCGAAAAAAGCACGGTGCCGCTGGCCAGTGTTACGGATGTGTTTCCTTCAGTCACAATGGTGCCACTCACTGGTTTATTATCTGAATCAAGGGTGATATTGGAAGTGCGTTTTTTAGTGCTTATCCAAGTTGCTACTGTTCCGTCCGCTAAAGTGATTTTTCCATCACTTACGCTGGAATTTGAGATACGAACACCGGTTGAACTATCATACAAATGAGTTTTTGTTTTGGTACCTTCAATCAAAATTCCGTTCACTTTATAGTTGCTGAAAGTGATTGTCTCCGTACGCAAACTGCTATCGCCAGAACGTATAATGATGATGGAGCCGGAACGTGTAATAGTGTTGTCCCCTTTTTTATTGGTAACACCGGTTCCAAAGTCAGCAACTGTATTTACGATAGTAGACAACAGTGAGTCCGTTTGAGGGAACTGTCCACCACTAAAGCTGCAGCCTTCGGGCTTTGTCGTAGAAGAAGGCTCAGGTAAAGTCACAACATCGCCATTTGCATCGTAGTGGGTAATCGTGGCACCACCACCGCCATGCATCCGGAATCCCCGGAAGTCGCCTGCACTTTCTGCATCGATAATCGCCAGTAAGGTATCGTCTTTAGTAATAAAATTTGTGCCATCTAATCGGTGACCTTTGCCCCGTCCACCTTTTCCACTTCGTCCAGAAGTTGAACTTGACGAACTGAGAGTTTCTGAAGAACTTCCTGAAATAGTAAAACTGCTACCACTGGCCAACTGACCGGAAGATTGCGCCAAATCGGTTAGATTGAAATCTGAGCTTACCGTTAGCTCATTGTTGGAGCACGCCCAGATAAATGTAATCATCGAGGCAGCCACTAACATACTCTTGAAATTTTGCTTTTTCATACACTTGTTTAGTTTGTTTCCTCTTAGACGAACAAGGTAGTGCTGGGATTATTCCGCGAATCTTGTGTGTCGCTACTCAACAACAATGTGTAGATGAATTTGCTAATCGATCCACTAAACCTTTGAATTAGGGCAAAATGAGATAGAATGGTAAAGTTGAGACGTCTTCAGATAAAGGCACTTATAGTGCAAAAGAGAATATTGATTATTCCTGCTTGTATTTTTTAAGAAATGATTCTGCAAACTTCTCTCCAATCGGCAACGGATGTGTTCCGATAAAAAGTTGCGCTTTCTGAAAAGATGTAATCTTGGCTAAAGGCACAATGAATGAGTTGTGAATTCGGCAAAAGTCATTGGTAGAGATTCGTTGCTCTACGGCTTTTAGATTCATGCGCGTGAGTATGGGGCGCGCCTGACCAGTAAGAAATATCTTAATATAATCCTTATACCCTTCGATGTATTCAATATCCGCAGTATCGATTTTTATTTCTTTATATTCCGAATGTACATAGAGAAACTTCTTTTCCACGTTCGATTGAGATCGAAATCGAAATTGTTCTTTCGCACGATGCGCTGCTTTTTGTAGTCGTTCAAATGGGATGGGTTTCATCAAATAATCGATTACCTCCAACTCAAAACCTTCCAGCGCATATTGATGATAAGCAGTTGTGAAAATAGTCATGGGTGGTTGTGCCATCGAGCGCAAGAATTGTATGCCCGTCACCTCTGGCATTTGGATATCCAGAAATAAAAGATCTACTGGATTCTTTTCAAGAAAAGAAGTGGCTTGTGCTGCCGATGAACAGGTTCCTGCTAATTGAAGAAAAGGTATTTTCCCAAGATCATCGCTAATCAATTGAAGAGCGAAAGGCTCATCATCAACTGCCAGGCATTTAAGTTTTACATCCATATCAGTTAATCAATATTTCAAGTTGAAGATAAAAGCGATCATTACGTGTCGAAATTTGTAGCACATGTCTATCAAGATAGTGAATCCTCAAACGCTTTTGTAAATTCTGCAGACCTATTCCTGAATTCTCTTTTTCAGGATTTTCAGTTTTTGGTAAACATTTGTTTTCGGATACTACCACTAACCGATGATCATCAATTTGAATCTTCAATGAGTTTTTCTGTCCTGCGCTAAAGTCAGCATGTTTAAATAGATTTTCAGCAATTGGCAGAAGCAACAAGGGAACGATGAATTTATTCTCAGCGATTCCATTGATTTCAAAATCAATCGTGTCAGTTTCCGCCAACCTCATTTTTTGCAGTTCAATGTATCCCGAAAGATGTTCCAGCTCTCTGCTCAAATCTACTTTTTCGTTCGTAGTTTGATATAAAATGTAGCGGAGAAGTTGTGATAATTTTACCAGCGAGTCTTCCGCTTGATCAGATTTTGTGCGAACCAACCAGCGTATGTTATTGAGTGTGTTAAAAAGGAAATGTGGACTAATCTGCAATTTGAGCGCAGCGAGTTCTGCATTTTGACGTTCGAATTCTTGTTCGCGCGCCCGCTCTTTTGTTCGACTCCAGTCTTCCCACAAAAACAAACTGGTACTAAAGATGATTACGAGTGTAGTGAGTAAATAACTCGAAAAAATCGGACTGGCAAACATCAAGGCTTTTCCTCTGTCGGGTCGCATATTCATCGGTGGCCCCGGTTCCCCCATTGGATTCATTTCTCCATTCATGGGTGACAGTGGTGGTGGATCCATTTTTTCCCACGGAAGTGGAGGTCCAAAGGGTTCTGAAAGGTGATGATGAATTTGCCAATTGATTAGGCTAACTGTAACGATCAGCAGGATTACAATGATTGAATAGATAAAAAAGCCTTTTTTAAAAAGCAGATGCGGGGCAAGGTAAAATAGATTAAAATAGAATAATCCAATCAGCAGCCCATTTCGCAATACAATCGAGAGAAGGTTATCAGGCTCTAAAAAGGCTTTGGCAAAATCTCCCGGAGGGGAAAGCAATAGGGGCGCGAGAAAAAAGAAAATCCAAACTACGGCATGTAGTAGAATACGATTCGTTAAACTTTTGCCCGCCAACATAGAAGGTAAAGCTACATTTTTGCATTTGAATGTGATTGAAGGTGTAGCTAAATTCTCAATATCAGTCGACTGATAGTTAGCCCAAAGCTTCCTTGTAGACCTTCAAAACGCGGTCACGTGCAATTTTATGGTCTACAATGGGTTTAGGGTAAGACGAGGTTCCCCATTCCGGAACCCACTGTTTGATGTATTTAAAGTCCGGATCAAATTTTTCTGTTTGTAATTGCGGATTGAACACCCGAAAATAGGGTGCTGCATCGCATCCGGAGCTGGCGGCCCATTGCCAGCCGCCATTGTTGGCGGCCAAGTCAAAATCCAATAATTTTTTCGCGAAGTACGCTTCACCCCAACGCCAGTCAATCAACAAATGTTTGGTGAGAAAGCTGGCAACAATCATTCGCACGCGATTGTGCATGAAGCCTGTATGATTCAGTTCACGCATACCTGCATCCACAATTGGATAACCGGTTTGCCCTTGGCACCAGGCCGCAAATTCTTTTTCATTGTTGCGCCATTCGATTTTATCGTAGGCGGGCTTGAATGCTTTTCTTTCCACCTGCGGAAAGTGCCATAGAATCATGTGATAAAAATCACGCCAGATCAATTCGTTCAACCACGTTTCATTTTTCTTCAAGGCAATCTGCACCAGCTTACGAATGCTCACCGTGCCAAACCGTAAATGAACACTTAGCTTCGTTGTGCCGGCTATAGCCGGGAAATTTCTTAGCTGATCATATTTTTCGATAATCGACTGCTTTACCATTCGCTCGGGAAATGAAAATTCAGTCTGCTTAAATCCAATTTCAGCTAATGGTGGTAATGATATGGGTGAAACCTGTTTGAAGCTTTTGTACCATTTTTCGCAAGCAAAACTATGATATGCTGTTTCGGTAAGTGTCGCTTTCCACTTGCGACTGTACGGAGTGAATACGGTGTATGGCAAGCCATCATCTTTTACCACTTCCGATTTTTCAAAAATCACCTGATCCTTAAACGTGCGAAAGACTACTCCTTTTTTCTCGAGTATCTCTTTTACATCTGCATCTCGCTTTTGTGCATACGGTTCGTAATCGTGATTGGTATAAACCGCTTTCGGTTGAATGGCTTGAAACAGCGCTACCGGATTTCCCTGCAAGACTAATAGAGAACTTCCCAATGCATTTAATTGCTCTTGAAGAGTAGTAAGCGATTGATGGATAAAGGCTACTCGCAAGTCATTTTTGTCTTCTAGTTTATTAAGTATTTCAGTGTCAAAAATAAAAATGGGTAAAACATTCTCATTTTCTTTGAGCGCATGATAGAGACCCGCATTGTCTTGCAAACGCAAATCGCGTCTGAACCAAAAAAGCGTGGTGTCTGAGGTAATGTAGGATGCTAACGATTGCTTCATTTCTTATTTCTTTAATACCAATCGGGGAGAAGTGACTCCGATTTTTAATTGCTCCGCAATTCGTAGGGCCCGCTCAATTCTCTTGTCGGTAGATTTTACTTGCGTAACCAGATAAATTAATCCTCGCTGATTGCCTTCACTCAGTGAGTGAAATAGACCATTTGCTTTCCGATCTGTCGCTAATACCTCACTCAGTTCTTCCGGCATTTCAAATTGATAGCTGCTGGTGTCTTTCTTAAACGTAACGGACAATATATCGCCTTCTTTCAATTTTAATTTTTTACAAATTGTCGACCCTATATTTACATAGAATCCTCCTTCCTTCTTTGGCATGATGCCACAATGAAAGTCTACCTTTCCGTTAATGGTTCCAATAACGCGTTTATTGTTTTCTTTCACCCATTGACTTGCAGCCTTTGCATCTAACAGAATGTAGTGCATGCCGCTGGCAAACTTATGCAAGACAAACTTCACTTTACTTGGCAGGATTGTTTTTCTGATGCAACTCGTCTAGTTCTTTTTCTAACCGATCAATCGCTTCCATTTTTACGGCATATAGCTTCAGATCACCGGATCGTTGAATATGCATGGCTTCTTCCAGTAATTTTTTCCGCTGATTGGTAAGTTCTTTGATCGGATCTTTTTTAAATAGTGAGAACATGTCTTTTCGTTTATTGATCTAACAATCAAACCGGCATTATGTTCTAATCAATTTGCTTCCGAGGATGCCTCAAACTGGTAATAGTATTTGGCGGAATAATGGTACCCGAGCAACCACAGGGCTAATAATTCCACCCAATAGATTTTAAACAACACCAACATAAAGGAAATCAGGAAAAACCCCAGCATCCATTGCAGGTATTTTTCATTATCCAATTTCTTGAATAGTTGCGAATGACTTAGTAACAAAAAGCCAACAGCGAAAAAATAGATTCCAATCAGATCCATCCAATGAACATGATTAATCGCCAGCATGATGATTTCCGGAACTAGTAAAATCGCATAAGTGATAGCCAAATAAAGAAACCGATTCAACAACGAAATAGGTATCGTACGCATGAAAAGCAAAAACCGCTCTTCCATTTTACGAAGTTCAAAAACCACTACGCTATGCGAAGCTAATCCGAATAACAACCCTAAAATAGCTATGCGCACTTCGTAGTGATCAACCGGTATTTGCAGAAATCCAAAGATGCATAGCAACGAAGCTACTTTCGCGAAAAAGAAAACCGTTGGAAGTTGGGTAGTAAGGTGGCCGATATAAAAAAGTGGGAGTGGTTTCGGCCAGTTCCATCTTATTTGAGGCAATTCAATTTTGAATCGGAATAAATGTTGCGCTTGTAAGCGATAAACAAGCCATTGGGCACTTGCCAAATATAAACCAGCTTGAAATACGATGATAGAACCGACTGACACGTAATTCTGCGATCCGATACCTAAGGTAATAATGAAAAATGTATAGGCTAATACAGGTAAGTGCAATAGTAGTATAAGTTGCAATGATTGAATGAAAAGCTGTGATTGAGTAAGCAACGCCAATTGAAACACAAACTGGTTTTGGGGTTGACGCAATTGTTCGGCAGTGAACTGAATACATTTAAGCGAATAGAGCAACCACACGCCAAATACCATCAACTGAAAAATTGCGGAAGTAAGAGTTGCATAGATCAGTGATTGATGGTAGCTGATTATCTGATTCGATTCAACTATGCCGAACATGAGATAAAACACCACAAAAAATAATCCAGCATTGCGCTCATAAAAGCGTGCCACCACTACTTTACAAAGTACTTTGGTTACAGAAAGCATATCGTATGATTTTCAACCAGCAGTTCCCTGTGAGATAATGAAGGGATGTCAAACGCCTGGTGGGATGTGAAAAGAAAATGAATTCCTTTGGCTGCAAATAATTCAATGACTTCATAGAGAATCGGCACAGTATCCTTGTCGATGGTCACCAGCGGCTCATCCAGTAAAATGTAAGCCGGTTGTCCAATAAAGGCCAGCACCAACGATAACTTTTTAACCATACCACTCGAATAAGTGCCGATGTTCTGATGAATAAATGAGCTGATCTTAAATTTCTGCACGAGAAAATCCACTTCCTCCTTTTTCGCCTTTCGCACGCGGGTGAAGAAAGCGATCAGATCAATACCTGTTAAAAATGGAGGGTAGAGGGGTTCCGCTTCTACATAATGAATGCGCCTACGGTATTCGACCGGTTGCTTTCGAAGATCAATTCCATTAACCGTAATATCCCCGTCAAATGGAATCATGCCGGCAATCACTTTCAACAAAGTGGATTTTCCGGAGCCATTGTTTCCTTGAATCCAATAGAGGCCGGAATCAAACTGCAATTGATCAACTTGAATAATCAGATTTGAATGATATTCTTTTTTTACTCGATGAAGGGTAAGCACAGATATAAGTATTGATTGAATATTAAAGTTATTAAAACCTACGAAACGGTAGTTCGCGTAAGTTTAGCGTTAAGTTAATAATGTTTAATGTTAGTCGTTTAAAATTAGCAAAAACCTATTTTTTGGTGAGATCCCTTATAATTTCGATCTTTCGAAAAAGGTCGAATAACCGCTTATCATGTTTATTCGATTTGTCAAGGTTTCAGAGGGAATAGGGCGTATCTTACAGAAATTAACTATTTACCTCAAAATCACTTCATGGCATTTATTGACAATGTACTTCAAACTCCTTCGTATGGCTGGGCAAATTCGGATGGAAAATTAATCACACCTTCTCTTAAGCAACTGTATTCAGAAGCTTTTTCGCGCATCAACGTTTTCAAATCAAAAAGAAACTGGATTCCGTTTATCAATTGGTTTATGGCCATATGCATGTTGCCATTTTTGTTTTTCTTTTTGTTCTCGTACTTCTCTCTGCCTTTGTTAGGTGCGTTTTTATTGTATGCCATGATCATCATGAGCACACATGGTACCATTTGGTTTCATCGCTATAGCACACACCGCGCTTATACATTTAGTCATCCCTTCTGGCGATTCATCACACAGAATTTAGTACTTCGCACATTTCCTGAAGAAATCTATGTAGTGTCTCATCATGTGCATCACTTAAAGTCCGATATGCCGGGCGATCCATACAACTCCAATGCCGGTATTATGTATTGCATGCTGTCGGATGTGAATCACCAAAGTATCGCGAAAAATTTATCCGAGGAGGAATACAAAAAGGCTTCGCATTTTTTGAGTCATACCGGTGTGATGATTAACTCGTATGCTCAGTATTTGAAATGGGGCTCCATCGCTAATCCGTTTTACACGGTGGGCCTGTGGATTTTAAATTGGTCGTTTTGGTATGGTATGTTTTTTCTGATCGGTGGCCATGGTTTAGCATGTGCCTTGTTTAGTGGTGCTTTGTTTTGGTTTGTGTTGGTGCGTGCCTTCAATTATACTGGACATGGCGGAGGAAAAGTAAAACATGTGGATGGAATCGACTTTGACAGAAGCAATATGTCGATTAACCAAACACGTCCAGGTTTATTTTCAGGTGAATGGCACAACAACCATCACCTGTATCCAGAGAGCGCCCGTGCCGGATTCTTACCGTATCAGATTGATTTGGCTTGGATTTATATCTGGACGATGAAACGATTGGGCGCTGTTTCCAGCTACCGCGATTCGAAAGCTCATTTTCTAAAACGCTTTTCCCTAACGAAAGAAGGGAAACCGTTGATGGCTACCCGTGAAGAAGTGGGTGTTGTAGAATAAGTTTAAACCAGTAGGTGAACGCATCCGGGTTCTCCCGAACCTGTTGATGCAATTCATCGAGGGTGCAGTATTTCCAATCTTCCACTTCATCATAGTTGATCGAAGGTAGGCCATCATAAATTCCTTTGAAAACATGATCCACCTCGTATTCAATCAAATCTTTATCTAAGCTTGTGCGGTAGTTAAACTTGTAGGCAAAGGTGGGGGTAATGTCTATGCCCATTTCAAATTTTAACCTGCGGTTTACCGCAATTTCTATGTCTTCATTTGGAACAGGATGACTGCAACACGCATTGGTCCACAAACCTCCGCTGTGGTATTTTGTTATTGCTCTTTTTTGAATGAGCATTTCACCTTTCGAATTAAAAACGATTATAGAGAACGCACGATGCAACAAACCTTTTTGGTGGGCTTCCAATTTTTCCATCGTACCGATTTCGCGGTCCAGCTCATCTACCAGAATGACATGCTCCATCAGATGAGATTCAGTTGATGTTTTACAAACGAATAGGCGAGAATGGAAATTTTTCTGCGATTGCGTACCCGAATCCGTTGCGTTAGTACGGTAGTGCAAGGTGTCGCTTTTATTTTTTCGAATAGCGCGATGTAATAGAGATAAGCAACATACACACCCAGTCGTGCGCAGCGTGGCAGTTGTTTAATTCCTTTGTATCCTTCTGCAAAGTCAGCTGCAATATCTTCTTCAATGGCGCGCTTGGCATCTTCATTAAAATTAGAAAGATCAATGCCTGGAAAATAGTTGCGCCCCATTTGAT
>JAJTHV010000070.1 GCA_021300095.1 Flammeovirgaceae bacterium
CCGGCCCCGCCAGCGGGTTTCTAAATAAGCTTTGCATCATCAATCCTCCGGTAGCCAGAGCCGAACCGGTCAAAATGCAGGTAATTGCCTTGGGAAGCCGAAATTGCCAGATTATATCACTGAAGGTAGAAGATTCGGGGTTAAACAGCGAGGAGAGAACAGTACTTAATGGAATGGAAATACTGCCGAATGCTACATCGCCAATCAACAAAAGGCAGAATAAGCAGCCCACAAAAAGCCCGCGACTCCAAAAACCAGATTCATTCATCTTTTAAAAATCTTCGAAAAGTACTCTGATTTGATGGCTTGGCCAATCTTTACGGTTTTCTGTTGAAGTGGAATTTTACCGCATGTAATCTTGGCCGATTTGCCAGTATTTTAAAAATTATGAACAATTCATAAATCTCTAAATCATTCATTATGAGCTTTTTAATTTGATTTTTATGACAAAAACCAAAATCCTTATCTTTTTTTGAATTGCCCACTTGGTAACTAATCTTATGTTCCTATCTTTGCAGTCCTTTTTGCGGTAGGAAAGCCGCAAATTGCTTTAGAAACAAGTAAAACGGTTTGAATCATGCCTGGAATATTAGGACGTAAAGTAGGAATGACCAGCGTTTTTGGCGCTGATGGCACCAGTATCTCGGTTACTGTAATCGAGGCAGGTCCTTGTGTGGTAACACAAGTCAGAACTCCCGAAGTGGATGGCTATAAGGCCATTCAATTGGCATTTGGCGAGAAGAAAGAGAAAAATACCTCTTCTGCCATGTTAGGTCACTTTAAAAAGGCTAACACCACCCCAAAAAGAAACTTAGTTGAGTTCCGCGATTTCACATCAGAATTTGATGCTATCGCAGAATTAGGCAAAGAAATTAAGGTAGGCGATGTTTTTGTTGAAGGAGATTTCATCGATGCAGTCGGTACCTCAAAAGGTAAAGGTTTCCAAGGCGTTGTAAAACGTCACGGATTTGCCGGTGTAGGTGGCCAGACTCACGGTCAGCACAACCGATTAAGAGCTCCCGGTTCAATGGGTAATGCCTCTTTCGCATCACGCGTAATCAAAGGAAAGCGTCTTCCTGGTCGCATGGGTGGCGAACGTGTAAAAACAGTCAACCTGAAAGTAGTTAAAATTATGCCTGAGCAGAATTTGATCCTGATCAGCGGATCGGTTCCAGGCGCTAAGAATTCAACGATAATCCTGCAGAAATAATGGACATAGCAGTTGTAAAATCAAGTGGCGAAACAACAGGCCGCAAAGTAAACCTCGACCAAGAGGTTTTTGGAATCGAGCCGAATGATCATGCAATTTACTTGGATGTAAAAAGCATTTTGGCCAACCAACGTCAGGGAACTCATAAGTCTAAGCAACGTAATGAGATCTCTGGTTCGTCAAAAAAGATCAAGAAGCAAAAGGGAACCGGTGGTGCTCGTGCGGGTAACATCAAAAACCCTCAATTCAAAGGTGGTGGTCGTATCTTCGGTCCGACACCCCGCGATTACTCGTTCAAATTGAACAAAAAGGTAAAAGACTTAGCACGTAAGTCGGCCCTTACCTACAAAGCAAAAGAAAACTCAATCTCTGTTTTAGAAGACTTCGATTTCGCAGCTCCTAAAACCAAGCAATACTTAGCTATGTTGAAGTCTTTGTCTCTGAATGACAAGAAGACTTTATTCGTTATTCCTGAAGTAAAAATGAACATCGTTTTATCAGGAAGAAATGTTCCTAATTCTAAAATCATCACAGCTTCTCAAATCAACACATTTGATTTGATGAATGCCGACCAGTTGGTTTTAGTAGAAAGCTCTCTTAATTCAATCAACAACATCTTAAAATAACAGCAACCAATGAGTATATTAATTAGCCCCCTGGTTACTGAAAAAGTATCTGCCCTCAACGAGAAAGGCAAGTATGGATTCATTGTGGATTCAGCTGCTAATAAAGTAGAGATCAAAAAGGCAGTAGAAAAAATGTATTCGGTTAACGTAGAGAAAGTTAACACCACGAATGTATTAGGAAAGAGCAAAGTTCGCTTTACCAAAGGAGGAACAGTAGCTGGTAGACGCCCGAATTACAAAAAGGCGATCGTTACTTTGGCAAGTGGTGAAGTAATTGATTTTTATAGCAACGTTTAATTAGATAGTCGAGATGGCACTACGAAAACTTAAACCAATCACAGCCGGCACCCGTCACCGCTTGTCACCTGTTTTTGACGATGTAACGGAATCAACTCCCGAGAAGTCGTTGGTGGTTACCCTAAAGAAAACCGGAGGAAGAAACAGCAATGGCCGCATGACGATGCGCTACATCGGTGGTGGCCATAAACAAAAGTTGCGCTTGATCGATTTCAAAAGAGATAAATTCGGCATCCCTGCCGTAGTAAAATCAATTGAATACGATCCATCAAGAACCGCGCGTATTGCAAAATTATATTACGCAGATGGCGCTAAGGCGTATATCGTTGCTCCTCAAGGCTTAAAAGTAGGTCAAACTTTAGTGTCAGGCGATAACGTAGCCCCTGAAGTTGGAAATGCTCTTCCATTAGCAAAAATTCCAGTAGGTACTATTATTCACAACGTGGAAGTAAAGCCAGGTCAGGGTGCATCCATTGCACGTAGCGCTGGTTCATTTGTTCAGTTGGTAGCTCGCGAGGATGTGTATGCAACCTTGAAGATGCCTTCAGGTGAAATGAGAAACGTATTGGTGAGATGCATGGCAACAGTAGGTGCTGTTTCGAATGCAGAACACATGAACGAAAGTGTAGGTAAAGCGGGTCGCAGCCGATGGAGAGGAGTTCGCCCTCGCACACGTGCCGTTGCGTTGAACCCGGTAGATCACCCGATGGGTGGTGGTGAAGGTCGTGCTTCTGGTGGTCACCCACGTTCAAGAAAAGGCTTGTTATCAAAAGGCAAGAAAACACGTCATCCGAAGAAGTATTCCGATGGTTTAATCATAGCTAGAAGAAAGAAATAATATGGGAAGGTCAATAAAGAAAGGTCCTTATTTGGATGCCCGCCTCGCAAAGAAAGTGCAGGTAATGGAGCAATCCGGAAAAAAGTCGGTGATCAAAACGTGGTCTCGCAGATCTACAATTACTCCTGATCTTATTGGTCATACGTTTGCAGTGCATAACGGAAACAAATTCATTCCGGTATATGTAACTGAAAACATGGTAGGTCATAAGCTAGGTGAATTTGCGCCTACTCGTACTTTCAAAGGTCACAGTGGTAACAACAAAGCTGACGCAGCTAAAAAATAATTCCTGATCATGGAAACAGAAAAGAAAATTAAAGGATCAGTAGCGAAAAGGGCTAAAATCAAAGCTGTAAAGGAAGCTGCTAAAACAGGTCCATCTACCGTTTATTTACACAATGTTCCTACATCTCCTCGTAAAATGAGATTGATTGCGGACATGATCAGAGGTGAG
>JAJTHV010000049.1 GCA_021300095.1 Flammeovirgaceae bacterium
CTCTGAATACATCCAGTGAATAGAGCCGTTGATTCATTGCCTTTCGATTTTAGATGCCATCGAATAAGTTGACTGTCTGAAGATATTCCGGCACGATTGTTTTCCAACCCAGTTTTTCTTCAATCATCTGCGAGAAGGTAGTAGCACTTTCAATTTCACCATGCGTAATGAACGTAACTTTGGGAGCTTTTTTAATAAAGCTGAGCCAATGCATCAATTCACTTTGGTCTGCATGAGCAGATAATCCATGCACTTGACGCACATAACAATTGACAGGTATTTCTTCTCCAAAAATGCGAATCGTTTTTTCGCCTTCTAATATTCTGCGACCACGCGAACCTTCTGCCTGATAGCCCGCAAAAAGAATGGTGTCGGTAGTGCGTGGCAGGCGATGCGATAGATGATGTAAGATACGTCCCCCTGTAGCCATGCCACTGGCGGAAATAATGATGACAGGCTTTTTGATTTCGTTTAATGCTTTGGATCCTTCGCGCGTATAGCAAAAGTGAATCTGTGGCGAATCGAAAATACTGATCAATTGTGAACCTTCGCGCTTGACTTTGATTTTATGGACACCGGCATGCCTTTCGTACAAATCAGTCACGTTGATAGCCATAGGGCTGTCGATATAAATGGGAAGCAGTGGAATAGTTTTTGCGTCCATCAATTTAGTAAGATAGTAAATCAAACTCTGCGTGCGTCCCAGAGCGAATGCAGGAATGACCAATGCACCATTATGATCACATGCTTCGTTCACAATTTTCGTCAATTGTTCCTCTACATCTACTTGCGGATTCAGGCGATTGCCGTAAGTAGATTCTACTATCAATACATCGGGATCCGCGGGAGCATCAGGTGCAAACATTACAGGGTCATCATACCGACCTAAATCTCCGGAAAAGAGAATTTTCTTTTCTTCGCGTGCTCCCTGCAAATGAAATTCTGCGAAGGCCGATCCGAGAATGTGTCCTGAATTGTAAAACACAACCGATACATTATTGCTGAGGCTGATATTTTTTTTGAGCGGATGACTTTCTGCCAAGAGTAAAACCAGTTTGGCATCATCGGTCGTAAAGAGGGGTTGTGGCTTTTCATGTTTGGAGTAGCCCCGCTTAAAGGCAAACAAGGCTTCTTCCTCTTGCAGCTTCGCGGCATCCATCAGCATGATCTTCAACAAATCTTCGGTGGCTTGTGTGCAAATAATTTTCCCAGAGAAACCATCTTTTACCAAGCGCGGCAGGTAGCCGATGTGGTCAATATGTGCGTGGGTCAGCACAACCACGTCAATGGCGGCCGGGTCAATCGGCAACGTATCCCAGTTGCGCAAACGCAATTCCTTTTGCCCTTGAAATAATCCACAATCGAGAAGGATTTTTTGAGAATCTACTTCCAGTAAATATTTTGAACCGGTTACGCTGCGGGCAGCTCCCAGAAATTTGATTTTTACATCCATACGTTTACCCTTTCTTAAATGTAGATAATTTAAAGCGCCTTCTAAACGAAAATTGCGTCTAAATTAATCCTCGCCCAATAGCAAAAACTCCCCACCCGATGCTTCGGATGAGGAGTATTGGTATTTAACTGATTATTAATAATGTTAATCTCTTTTGATCACCTCTGGGTTGCCTTGGTACTTGACAGTACTTACCACATCGGTATCAATTTCTATGGAGTTGGTAGCGTTTACACGCGCACGTCCCATTTCTTTTGCTTCCACCACAGCGTTTTCAATTTCATATTGGTTGGCTTTCAGCTGCGCCATCTTTCGTACTTCGGCTTGTAAGAAGTTTCCGCGTCCATCCAGTTGAAAAGATATGGGGCCGGACATATCTATCATGAGGTTATGTGATCGAATGTCAGCTTCGCCACTCATGGCTCCCACAAGTGTAATGTCCATTTCATCTTCATCAAAGCCTCGAAGGTCAAATTCCCCGGCTCCTTTTATTTTTAGCTTTCGCAGATGGGGCAATGAAATTTGAATCTTCACTTTGTCATCTAAATCGATGCTATTTTCCCAAAACGACTGATTGCGCGAGCGGTAACGAATCTCTAATGTCTCGCCTGAAAGAGAGACTTCGTATTTACGTTTCTCACTTTCCGGGCCATCCAGTTGAATAGAAAATTCATCGGCCTGATAAATGGACAAATCGAAAATACCCATCAATTCGATTTCATTGAAATCATTATACCCATATTGATCTTTTAATTGGATAGATTTTCGTTCGGTAGGTTGTTTGCAATCCAAACATTCAAAACCGGTTTCCGTCATCTTCCAGGTCTTATTGAAATTAGAATCGTAATAGCCATCATAGTCCTTATAGTTGTTGTCGATGATTCGCCATAGGTACTCGTCAATCACAAAAACCTGTCCATACGGAATGTATAACTCCATATCTAACCGTTGTGCACGGAACTTCGCGTCTTTTTTGAATGAAAGGTTAGCATCAAAAGTCAGCGAACTATCTTGTTGTGTTACCTCATAGGTCACCATTTGCGCATTTTCAGCTCCATTCTTCCGACTGAACCCTTGTGCACGGAAGCGCTGCACTAATTTGATCTCTTTGCCCTCATAACCTTTTAATGTCAGATCCGGTGAGGTATAATCTTCAAACCCTGCTTCATTTAATTTGAGGTGCAATGTTTTGCCTTGAGGTTGAAACACCAACTCGCGCTTATACTCACCTTCTTCTTTGAACGAGTAGATCATTTTCGGAACGGTAAAACTCAATACAAGAATCGAGACAAAGAACAATCCGGCTAACGTCCAACCCAATGCAGGTTTAAAGAAAGATCGTTTGGCCATGATGGAGCTGCCGGAGAGTAAGATCACCAAAGCTGGAATGAATGCCACGATAAATCCAGCCACCATACTCCAGACCGGGAACGTATTACGGATCGCTTCCATTGGCAAGTGCAGCCCTTGAATTTCGCCACCCCAATAATCGGGAAGGATTGAAGTGCCAAAGAATCCGAGGAATACTCCGAAGGTGATAATGATGGCAAACAACATGGTAAAACCGGTGAGGAAAATGGCCAAACCAATCACAACCCGAATCACTTCAAAGAATAATTTTACGAGCGGACCAATCACTTTGGCTAAAGCCGTGATAACTGTCGCCAGAAGACGGAACGGAAAGAGTACGATTTTAGCCAATGTGCTCTCTTCTTCTTCTTTTTCGTTCAAGCTCTTCTTTACAGTCGATTCAATGTTTGATAGAGTCAGTGGTGCGCCCTGCATTTCCATTTTTTCAGTAATGGAGTTCGCTGCCGGTAAGGCGATCCACAGTATGATGTAGAGAAGAAAACCCAAACCGCCAACCACCGCTAAAATCACAAACAGCAAGCGAATAACGGTGATGTCTGTACCGAAGAAAGCCGCAATACCGCTGGCTACACCGCCCAACACTTTCTTCTCCGGGTCGCGATACATTTTTTTCACGGCCGGTTCGTCCTGCAGTTCAGAGGAAGCGGGAAGTACAATCCACATGATCAAATAAACCAAGATCAATCCTCCATAACTACCGAAAGCCAATAATGCGAACAACACACGTGGCCATACTGGGTCGATGCTGAAGTAATGGCCGAGGCCTGCACAAATTCCTCCTAAAATTTTTCTGCGCTCATCACGTACCAGTTTTTTACTGGTAAAAGGTGAGGCTGTGGCAGAAGAATAGGAGTGTTGGTTGGATGATTCACTTTTGAACGATTCACCGGCCGCCTCTTGTTCTTCAGCCGCTTTGAAGTCGCTGACATTACCCATAGTGGCAATAAGCCCCTTCACATCATCTAAAGTAATAACCTGCTTACCCTCATTGAGTTTGGAAAGGAAAATTTCGGCAATGC
>JAJTHV010000372.1 GCA_021300095.1 Flammeovirgaceae bacterium
AAATCGCGTGCAATAAAAATCGCGGTGGTTCCTTTCCAGATAAAGGCCGGCTTTTCGGTAGAGAAGTATTGTTCTCCGGTGATGTTCATCCATTTTTTATCAAGGCCACTTTTGAATTTGCCATCGTGCATTAATCGCACAAAGCTGATGGACGGCTGACCTTCTTTCAATACATGTTTAAAGTAGCGTTGCACAGGCGCTGGCAGACTATCAAGTTGCTTTGCAGCGAATGGTGGCTGAGTATTTGTTTTTGATTCAGAAAAGATGCGCTTTACCTGATTACGAAAGCGATAGGCGAGATTTATTTTTCCAATGATCAGTAGAAGAGCGGCTAAGCCAATGATGGAGATAATGATGATCATGGTCTTTTTATTTTTCAACTTTGTTATTATTGAAGTATAGCTTCTTTGATATGCATCGGATAATCTGAATAACCTTTTTCATCGGCAGTGTAGAATAAATCCATCGACAGTTCTTTAGCTAACGGCCAGTTATTTTCCATTCGGTCAACCAAATCCGGATTGTTAATAAACGGTTTGCCAAATGCAATCAAGTCGCACAACCCGCTGCGCAAATCCGCTTCTGCACGTGCTTTGTCATAGCCACCACAAAAGATTAAGGTGTTTTTGAAGTTGTTTCGAATCATCTTTTTAGTTTCTATTGGAACTTCAGGTGAACCTGTGGATGAGTGATCGAGTAAGTGGATGTAAGCAATGTCGAGCTTACTCAACTCCCTAGAGAGGTGGTCATACGTATCTTTGATTTGCGCGTAGTATTGCATGTCGCCAAAATTTCCGTAAGGTGATAATCGAATGCCTGTCTGCTCTTTTCCGATTTCTTCCGCTACCCGGGTAACCACTTCCAAAACAAACCGACAGCGCTTTTCGATAGTTCCACCATATTCATCCGTGCGCATGTTGGTATAAGGTGAAAGAAACTGCTCCATTAAATAGCCATTGGCACTGTGCAGCTCTACGCCATCAAAACCTGCGAGTATTGAGTTTCTCCCAGCATTTACATATTCCGCTTGGGTGCTTAGAATATCTTGCGCAGTCATTTCTTTTGGCACAGCAAATTCCTGCATCTGCTTTGCGTCCGTCCACATTTGTCCTGCGGACTTTACAGCCGAAGGTGCCAGTATCTGCGACCCGGCTGGCATATTGAGTGGATGACTTACTCTACCGGTGTGCATGAGTTGAATAAAAATTTTTCCGTTATGGTGATGAACGGCATCGGTTGTTTTCTTCCATCCTTCTACTTGCGAATCATTGAAAATCCCTGGAATTCGTGCATATCCCAGCCCATTGGGCGATGGTGAAGTGCCTTCCGTAATAATGAGTCCGGCACTCGCTCGCTGTTTGTAGTACGTAGCCATTAAGTCATTTGGAATATTGCCAATCGCACGGCATCGGGTCATAGGAGCCATCACAATGCGGTTTTTCAATTTCAGCGACTTTAGAGTTGTGGAGTTGAATAGTTTAAGATTTTGCATGGTTTCAGTTAGTTGGACTAATTCAGAGTTTATTTATGATTTTTTGATTGTAGAGGAGATCAATCGCCTTTGTCTTCTTCCAACTCATTGGAGTTATCATCTCCCAAACTGTAGAGGTTATTTTCTTCATCTTCACTGCCCACTTTTTCTTGTGCGTCATCCAATTCAGAGCCGGGCACATCTAAATCCCCACCCATGGGATCTTCTTTAAAATCTTTTTCGTTTTTGCTTTCCGGGTTCTCATTCGCAGTTTTATTTCTATTGATATTTTCCGGATCAATATCTTGCTCTTCTTTGTTTTGTTGATAGATGTCTTCGCTCGCAGGGTAGAGCGGATAACCGGGAAGGTCTTTATTAATAGCCGGTGTTTTCTTTATGGAGTTCCTTAATTTCTTAGTCATTTTTTCTGATCATTTAATAAAGTCGTGTCCAACCGACAATTCTCAACTCATATTGAGACTGACAGGTTTTTTACTTGTTGAATGGTTTGGTTGCGTGATGTAGCCTCCCTGACTCAAGTATAAAGGATGTGATTATCGGGAAGAGATATGTTACATAACTCTTGGGATGGGTTACACTATTCGCAGACTGTCTCATGGTTAGGTGGAGTAGTTAAGCTTTATATAAGTGCGAATAAGCTTTCCGATAAATCATTCAATCAACTCCTTTTATGGCTGATTGCCCCGGAGTGTGTTTTTGAATGTTATTCAAAATCTGATCAGGTTGCGCGGGTGATAGATTTGATTTTTAGAAGATCATGTGTTAATCGTTGGGGAGTTGTTAATTTTACCAACCATTGAATGTATGCGAATTCAGCAAATATTTTTTATTCTCTTGTGTCTGTTGGCGAACCTGCGATTGGGTGCGCAAGACAGCTGGGTGCGGCAAGCGCAATCGAAGATGCAGGATGGCAAATGGTCCCCCGCGAAAGAGCTTTTGACACGCGCCATTCAGAAAGACAGCACGCACGTGGAGGCCAAGCTTACTCTGGCGCAATGGTTTTTTGCTACGGCAAATCCTTTGGCTCAGATTGATTCTGCCTATCGTTTGATTTGTATGGCTCAATCTGCGTTCAATCGCGCCACACTCAAACAGCGCGAGCGATTGGCGAAGGATAAAATTGATGATGGTTTATTGGTAAAGTTCAGATCGCAGGTCGACAGCGCAGCCTTCGAGCGCGCCAAAAAAACCAATTCGGAAGATTCGTATAATTACTTCCTGTCAAACTATCCATTGGCGTCACAAAAGTTAGCCGTTATTGAACTGCGCGATGAAGTCAGTTACCTGGATGCGCTAAAGAAAAACACATCGCAAGCGTATGCGGAATATTTTCAGCGCTATCCTTCTTCCTTACGCGCTGAGGAGGCACAGAAAAAATATCATACCTTATTGTATCAGGAGAAAACACGTGATCGTAAACTAGAGAGCTATGAATCTTTTATTCGCGACTTTCCTTCAAGCCCGTACCTCAAAGAAGCCAATCGGCAAATTTTTGAAATCAGCACTGCCGATGGATCGATCGAAGCATTCAGTAACTATTTTCAGCAAGGAGGAGATTATGAGAATAAGAAGATAGCGCGCAATATTGCTTTACATCTTTTGTTGTCGCAAGAGCAACCGATCCCCCGATGGTTTCTAAATGATTCGGTGCAACACGTGTTACAAGCCAACCGTGGATTTTGGATTCCATTTCTTCAAGACAACCGCTATGGATTTCTAGATTCGTTGGGAAGGGAAGTAGTAGCCCCGCAGTTTACTACGATTGATGAGGACATTCGTTGCTCCAGCATTTACAATGATGTGATTAGTACGAGCGCAGGGTTGTTGAATCGAACCGGTCGATTGATCAGTTCATTTTATCCTTACACAAAAGATATCGGCAGCGGCTTTTGGTTAGTGGGCGATTCGTTGTGTCGAAAAGTAATTCATAAATCTGGGCAAGTAATCATTGCAGGCTGTTTACAAGATGCGCAGGTAACTGGATCTTTTCTCACCGTAAAAGCAAAAGGCGGATGGGCAATCTATACACTTACGGGTAGACAATTGGTACCTCCAAGTTTTGATTCAGTAGAATACTTGGAAGGAGTCTATGCCCTTACACGCCTCGAGAAAAAGACATTGGTTACAGCATCCGAATTGGCATCCATTGCCAATGGCCAACCACTGAAACAAGAGCGAGTATTTGACGAGGTGAAGATGTTAACAAAAGATCGTTTTCTCGTGCGCATGGGAGCGCTGGAAGGAATTTTGAATAATCAATTGGAATTTGTGGTGCCACTAGCCCGACAAAGCATGACACTCACTAATTACGGAGTGGTGCGGAAAGTAAATGAGAAGTACAGCATCTCAGGGGTGGCATCCAATCTGAACAATCAACAGTGGGATAAGATCACACAGTATCAAAAATGGTTAGTCTTGCAGGCAACAGGGCAGCAAAAAGTGTATGATTTAAGTGCCAAATCCATTCGGACAACTTCTGCCGATAGCATTTGGTTTAAAGGAGGATTGTTGTTTTTACGGGAGCGCGATTCAGTGCGCGTGTTTAGTAGCGCCAGTCAGTCGTTAGCACTGCCACTCGATCACCGTATTCATTTTATTCCTTCGAAGGATTCGGTGTCATACTTTTTTACAGAGGGCAAGGGAAAGAAAACGGTATACGATCTTGCGCACGGAAAGAAATTATTTGTACTTGATTTTTCCAAAATTGAATCGGTGGGAAAGAATTTGTTTTTAATCAATCGGAAGACCAAGGCAGGTTTGGTCAATCTGGAAGGTAAGTTGATTTTGCCCGTAGAATACGATGCGGTAGTACAAACCGCTGCGAGTTCTTTTTCGCTTTGGAAGCACAAAAAATTCGGATTGTTTGATGCTTCTACCAATAAAATTCTCAAGCCGCAGTTTGATCGTAATGTTCTAGTGATTGATCAGCAACGTTGCATTGCCTACAAAGCCGGCCGCTACGCGGTAATCGATTGGCAAGCGAAGCCGCTTACTCCGTTTGAGTTTGAAGAGGTGCAAGTGGTGAATGAAAAACTGGTGTGGACAAAAAAGGTGAATCAATGGGCATTGTTGGATTTGACAACCAACCAAAAACGAATCGATCAGATCGATCATTTTCGAATAATCGGCCACCTTCAGGATGAGATCGTCTTTTTGGTTTCCAAAAATAAGGAAGAAGGAGTTTATTCGACCAAAAACGGTTTAGTGGTGCCGATTCGTTTTTCGTATGTGGCGAATGTTGGCAAGGAGGATTTCCCCATTTATCTCACCGACAAGGAAGTCCGCGAGGCAAATGTGCATGTGGTGATCTATTACGATCACTCCGGTCGGTTTTTGCGCAAACAAGTATATGAAGAAGCCGAATTTGAGCGCTTGATTTGTGAGGATAATTGAAGGAATTCATTCGCTAAAACTTAACTTTGAGATAAATCCCAAATCAGATTATTGTTAGATACTTGCACTATGAAGAAAATTGTTGTGATCCTTTTTTTGGCGATTCTATCGGCCAATTCCTATTCCCAGAAAAAACCGAAACTCGTGGTGGGTATTGTGGTTGACCAAATGCGTCAGGAGTATCTCTACCGTTTCGATAGTAAGTTTAGCGAAGGCGGATTCAAACGACTGGTCGGCAACGGCTACATGCTAAAGAATGCGCATTACAATTATGTGCCAACTTATACAGGTCCCGGCCACGCTTCCATCTACTCTGGCACAACTCCGGCAGTGCATGGAATTATTGGCAATGACTGGTGGGATAAGAATGCGAAGAAATCGGTGAATTGTGTAGAGGACGAGCGATATAAGCCCGTTGGAAATCTGGAAGGAGATGGGGACGTATCTCCCTGGCGCATGCTATCTACTACCATTACAGATGAACTTAAATTATTCACTCAAAAGCGTGCCAAGGTTATTGGTATTTCCATGAAAGACCGCGGTGCAGTTTTACCAGCGGGACATATGGCTAATGCAGCCTATTGGTATGATAAAAAGACCGGCAAATTTATCAGCAGCACTTATTATCTAACAACATTACCAACTTGGGTGGATGCTTTTAATTCTCAAAAGTTGGCAGATAATTATTTGAATCAAAATTGGAATACACTTTTGCCCCTAGCTCAATACACCGAAAGTGGCCCGGATGAATCGCCTTATGAACGCAAATTACAAGGTGCTAAAGCGATGTTTCCATATAATCTAAAAGATTTGCTCAAAACAAACGGTGACTATGAGTTATTGGTAAATGTTGCGATGGGTGATGATTTACTAACAGATTTTGCAAAGGCAACATTGATAGGTGAGCAATTAGGTAAAGACAATGACACAGACTTTTTAACGATTTCGTACTCAACTCCGGATTACATTGGCCACGGGACAGGACCAAACTCAGTCGAATTAGAAGACACCTATTTGCGCTTGGATCGAAACATTGAAGACTTATTGAAAAAATTAGATCAGGAAGTGGGCAAGGGTGAG
>JAJTHV010000022.1 GCA_021300095.1 Flammeovirgaceae bacterium
CTGTCCAGTCTGTGGATACAGGTATAACATCAATATATTGAATGAGAGCTTTGTAATAGATTACGGGTTTAAGATAGTAAATCAGATTAAGAAAGCTAGAGAGGATGGAAAATTGTATCGAGAAATAAGTGCAGAGCTAATGATTAACATTGAAATGATTAAAAAGCTCTCTAGAATTAAAAACTATGAATCTTATCAGGAGAAATTTGAAAGAAACCTATCTGCAAAAAGAAAACAATATTTGACTTGCAAGAAACAAAGTACAAAGTATAGAGTATTGGAAAATTGGTTACGTAAATATGATTGGGAATGGTTCAAGTACAATAAAATCTATTTCAAAAGAAAAAAATACACAAGGATCAAAGTAAGTGATGTGGCCATACTTAATCAATTAAAAAAGAGATTTAATCAATTATGTAAAGAAAACCCAAACTATCGAATCTCAAAAATTAAACTTCTAGGAGATGAGTTTAAAGATTTAACCTATGCTAATTATCAAAAATTGCTTCCAAAAACCGTATCGTTTATTAATGGAAGTATCGAGTCTTGGCTGAGCTTTAAAATTCGCCAAATTTCTCAATTTGTAGAATCTGTTTGTAAAACAAGTGGATATTTAAAAGATATCTCGGAGAGGTCTTTGTATCACAGATTTATTGGAAACCGGAAATCCTTGACTACCACTGATGTGATAAGTCTTAAATGCTTTGTTAAGGATTACTTAGAAAGTTACCAGACCGTATCCTTGGCCAGGATATGAGAACAAAAGCATAAACTCTCTATTAAGCTGATTTTCATGTTATATTGCAAAAGGGCTGTAAAAAGTAGCTTTTGCTAATTTAGAAAACTTAAAAACTTTATTCCGCAACTCAAAAACTTTATTCAGAACTCAAAAACTTTATTCTGTTACCCCACTAACTTGTCACTTCAAATCATGATGTTATGTATTACCATCGCTTAGGCAACATTCCGCCCAAAAGACATACCCAATTTCGACAGCCGGATGGCAGCTTGTACAAAGAAGAGTTGGTCAGTTCAGAAGGTTTTTCGGGAATCTATTCCAACTTGTATCACATTCATCCGCCAACACGCATCAAATCGATTGGGGAGCCTACTCGTTACGGTGCGAAACGAATCGAAGACTATGCGCTTCGGCAAACGCATTTAAATACTTCAAAAGTTACCATTACCGGTGAAGATTATTTGTCGGCACGCAAAGTGCTGATGATGAATAATGACTGTGCTATTTCTATTTGCTCTCCGCGCCAGCGAAAAATGGATTATTTCTATAAAAATGCAGAAGGTGACGAAATAATTTTTGTGCATGATGGCAAAGGTGTTTTAATTTCTCCTTTCGGAAAGTTGGATGTACGTCAGGGTGATTACATCGTCATTCCACGAACCGTGATTTACAAATTTGAATTTGAAGAAGGACCGCTTCGCTTGCTCATTACAGAATCTGCTTCGCCTATCGAAACGGTAAAACGCTACCGCAATGATTTAGGACAGTTGCTCGAGCACTCACCTTATTGCGAACGCGACATCCGGGCACCGTATGAATTGATTACGGATACCAGCCGTGGTGATTTTTTAGTGAAGATCAAAAAGCAGGGCTTTCTTCATAACTATGTTTATGATTACAGTCCATTGGATCTAGTTGGTTGGGATGGATTTTTATGGCCTTACGCTTTTTCGATCCACGACTTCGAACCAATTACCGGACGCATACATCAACCACCACCAGTGCATCAAACTTTTCAGGCGCGCAATTTTGTAGTGTGTTCATTTGTGCCTCGATTATTTGATTATCACCCACAGGCAATTCCGGCACCGTACAATCACAGCAATATTGATAGCGATGAAGTACTCTACTATGCTGAAGGGAATTTTATGAGCCGCAGGGGCATTGACCGCGGATCGTTCACTTTGCATCCGGGCGGATTACCACATGGA
Organism: Flammeovirgaceae bacterium; assembly: GCA_021300095.1. Lineage (GTDB taxonomy): Bacteria > Bacteroidota > Bacteroidia > Cytophagales > Cyclobacteriaceae > ELB16-189. The sequence continues at coordinate 1,951 of JAJTHV010000022.1, forward strand.
CCACATCCGGGTACAGTAGAAAAAAGTATTGGCGCCAAAGAAACCCATGAGCTAGCTGTGATGATTGATACGTTTCATCCGCTGCATTTAACGGATCAATCCTCGGAATTCATTGATAAAAATTATCCAATGAGTTGGACAGATAACTCTGAGGGTGGATTTCATGAAGTGAATACGCCTTAAAAACTATAGCCACAAAGTCACTAAAGCACAAAGCTCATAAAACGCAAGAAATTACTTAATTAAAAAACTATGATCCCTACCAAAGCCTACGCAGCCTTCAGTGCCACCACACCTCTCGCACCCTTTCAATTTGAACGCAGAGATCTTCGTCCGGATGATGTGCAAGTAGAAATTCTGTACTGCGGTGTTTGTCATAGCGACTTACATCAAGCGCGCAACGAGTGGGGCGGTTCCATGTACCCTATGGTGCCCGGCCATGAAATTGTAGGCAAAGTAACACTTGTGGGTACTAACGTAAAAGAATTTGTAGTTGGCGAACTAGCAGGTGTAGGCGTGATGGTAGACTCTTGCCGGACGTGTAAAAACTGCATGAACGACTTAGAGCAATATTGCGAAGAAGGAATGACCGGCACCTACAACGCGTTTGAGCGCGATGGCAAAACCATTGCGCAAGGTGGATACTCCTCGCAAATTGTAGTCGATAAAAAATATGTGCTGCACATTTCAGAGAAACTTGATCTCAAAGCTGTAGCTCCGTTGTTGTGTGCAGGCATCACTACCTACTCGCCTTTGCGATATGCCAAAGTAGGCAAAGGGATGAAAGTGGGTATCATTGGGTTGGGCGGACTTGGCCACATGGGTTTAAAATTCGCGGCTAGCTTCGGTGCTGAAGTAACCCTCATCAGTTCATCTGCCTCCAAAGAAGCCGATGCCAAACGACTAGGCGCACATCATTTTTTACTTTCATCTGATGAAAAACAAATGCGTCAGCACCGTGGCCATTTTGATGTGTTGCTCAACACCGTTTCTGCCAATCACGACTACTCGCCTTACTTAAAATTATTAGGATTAGACGGCACGATGCTGATCGTGGGTATTCCTGCACAAGCTCCAGTAGTACGACCATTCGATATTTTAACCAACCGCAGAAGTATCACCGGGTCTTCGATTGGCGGTATTAAAGAAACGCAAGAAATGCTCGACTACTGTGCAGAGAAAAATATTGTTGCCGATGTGGAATTGATTCCGATGCAAGAAATCAATAACGCGTATGAGCGAATGGTGAAAAACGATGTTCGCTACCGATTTGTAATTGATATTAAAAGTTTAGGATAAGTTGTTACTTTCGGTGGCCGATGTTTTGTTTTTCATTTTATTCGTTTCAAAACAACGCGTTGCACCGAAGTAGTTGAATAATTCGTTACTTCAGGATGGGAAGTTGCTTCTTTCTTGCCGGAAGTAACTTCAAAAATCAATTCATCCCCCCGTAATTCATATTCAGATGTGAGCATAATGCCTTGCGTTTCAAAGATGCTGTACAATTTATTGCCGGTGAGATAATCCGTTAGCTCCAAGCCTCCGCCTTCGTCCGTTACATACAAATTTTTGCTCGCATCCTTTAGCCGCAGTTTATAGTCCTTCACCATAGGCATTTTGGCAGAGAGATACTCCATACGCCAGGTCCACACATGAGTAGCTTCAACTGCTACTGTCAACTTTACTTCTACACTATCACGCAATTTTCCCAAATGATAGATATGCATCATTCCTTTCCACGTACCGGCACAGCGATCGCCAAATAATTCCTGTGCAGAACCATTCCATGAAATAAAAAGAAAAAAGATAAATACGAAGCTCCGCATGCGTGATGGTTGTCCTTATACCTTGCCCTTCTTTACCAGGTATCCAAACAAAGCTGCTGTAAAAAACATAAGGATGCTATACAAGGCGGCTGGTACGCTCATGAGCGAGTTATTCAATACCGAAAGCGCAATAAAAATAGCAAGCGTACCATTGTGAATTCCGATTTCCATTCCAATGGCTACCGCCTGGCGCTTCTCTACTTTCCAGATTTGAGGCAAATAATATCCTAATCCCATACTGACTAAATTAAACACCAAGACAGGAAATCCGATAGAGGGAAAATGAGTAGTTAGAATAACACGCTCGCGATACACGGCAGCAACAATGATCAGCAATAAAAAAATAGCCGAAAGGATTTTTACTGGTTTATCCATCTTCGCAGCAAAAGAAGAAGCTTTGCTTTTAATCAGCATGCCAATTGTAACCGGCAACAGTACGATCATAAAAACCTCAATCACCTTAGCAAATTGCATGGGGACATATTGATCGGATGTCAGGAAGTGAGCGAGAGAAAGATTGACCACCAACGGTAAAGTGAACAAGGTGAGGACGCTATTCACAGCCGTTAAGGTAATATTCAATGCGACATCTCCATTCGACAGGTGACTATATAAATTCGCTGTGGCTCCACCGGGTGAAGCGGCCAATAACATCAACCCCACTGCGAGCGCTGGTTCCAGTCCAAAAATTTTCGCTATAAAAAAACAAACAATTGGAAGTAAAACCATCTGGCATATCAAGGCGATGGCAACTGCCTTTGGGTATTGTATTACGCGCTTAAAGTCTTCGAGGGAAAGTGATAAACCCAGACCCAGCATAATGATGCCGAGGGCAATGGGTAATAGCGTAGTGGTTAAGATGCTGCCTTGCATAACTAATTTTTTTTCTCTTTGCCAAGTTCAGGTAAAATGAAATTATCGAGCGGGCTAGAAAGTTTCATAGCCGCTTCAATGTCTTTCACCGTGCGAGGTGCGAGAATGGATAAATGTTCGTATCCCGCCTTGGTGATCAGGTAGTCATCTTCAATACGCACGGCAATGCCCCACCACTTTTTATCACACGGTGCCCCTTCAGGAATATAAATACCCGGCTCGATGGTGATGATCATGTTCTCTTGCAATTTGTCATACGTGCCGCGGTCGTGCACATCTAAGCCGATATGATGGCAGCAACCGTGCGGATAGTACGTGTTAGGCTCATCCGGATTTTTAATGATGCCCAATTCAGTCAATCCTTTGTTGACTGTAATGCGCGTAGCTCGTGTTAACTCTGCGAAGGTAGCACCCGGTTTACATACTTTCATGGCTTCTTCCTGAGCTTTCAATACTAATTCATAGATCAACTTTTGCTCAGGAGAGAATTTTCCGTTTACCGGAATGGTGCGGGTAATGTCCGCTGTGTAGCCGCGGTATTCCGCACCTAAGTCCATCAGAATTAATTCCTTATTGGAAATATTTGGCTTGTAATTATCGATATAATGAAGAATACAGCCATTGTGACCGGCACCGACAATCGATGGATAACCTAAATCTTCTGCCTGATATTTTTTAAAGACAAACTCATGAATGCCTTGAATTTCGCGCTCACTCATGCCGGGCTTCATCGCCTTCATTACCTCAAGCTGACCCATGCATGAAATCTGCACGGCACGCTTCACCATACTTAGTTCTTCAGGTGTTTTAATACCGCGTAAGTCGTCCATGATTGGATCAAGGCCCGCTATATCCAAATTATTTTTGGATGGCTCAACGGCTAGCGTCACTCCTTTTTTATCCGGATAATTTACCTTGGCTTTGAATTGCGCTTGCAAATCGAAGAGGTCGGATGAATCGCGTAGATCGTTGCGGACATCATTGAAAAAATCGGTAAAGAGTATTTTATCAAACTTTGAAAAGTTTACATCATAGCGTTTAAACTCGGTGTTATTGAATGCTTGCGAAAAGCCCAACACATCTTTCACTCCTTTTTCGCCAAGTCTACGACCATCCCACATTTCATCCTTCACATTACGGGGTTGGACAAACATGATTTCGTTGTATTGCGTACCATTATTGGCAGTCTGCATGTCTTTAAAAATAAATAGCACAGCATCGGGTTCTTTGTAACCGGTGAGGTAGAAAAAATCAGGATCCTGGTGATATACATAGTTTACATCATTGGCTCGATTGCGCACGGGACTTGCAAAAAATACGGCTACCGAATTAGCCGGTAACTTGGCGCGAAGTTTTTCTCTGCGATCTTTATGAAATTCTTTGGTAAGAAAATCGGATGGCAGATCGGGGTTTTGCGAGAAAAGTGGCAATGAAATGACCATTGCACATACAATCAAAAGATACCTCATATTGATAGATTTTTCAGTATTCGAAAAATAGGGAATTGCTACCATAGTTCAAGCTGAAATTACATCATTGCCAACCGATCTGATTGTTAATTCCTTCATAAAATGTATATAAACCATTCTGAATTAAAACGCACCGTCCGCCATTTCATCATTGCTTGACTGGATTTGTTTGTTGTAATTCGTTCCTTTAAATCCCACTACCTATGAAACGTCTGGTGTGTTTCTTGATTTCTCTTGCTTCTTTAACTGTTATGGCGCAATCGCCAACACTTGTGCGGTATCCGGCTATAAGCCCTAATGGATCATTACTCAGCTTCTCTTTTCAGGGAGACATCTGGACGGTGCCTTCAACTGGCGGTAAGGCCACTCGACTCACAGTACATGATGCATACGAAAGCACGCCCGTCTTCAGCCCCGATGGGAAAAGCATCGCCTTTACCGGTTCTCGCTACGGCAACAATGATATTTTCGTGATGCCAGCCGAAGGTGGAACCCCCAAGCGATTAACTTATCACTCCAATGGCGATCAGATTTCCAGTTGGAGTAACAACAACATGATCTTCTTTTCAACGTCACGCGAGTTTCAACAAATTGAGCGCCCGTTGGAAATCTATTCGATTTCCGCAGAAGGTGGAACTGAAGTACGTGCGATGGATGCGGTTGGCTTTGATCCATCACCCTCACCCGATGGTCGTTTCATTGCCTTTACACGTGGTGATCTAAATCCCATCTTCCGCGAAGACTACCGTGGCCCTTCGAATCGGGACATCTGGTTGTTCGATTCTAAAAACAAAACTTACACACGTATATCCACTTTCGATGCCAACGATATTCTGCCTCGCTGGGGCAATAATCAATCTCTCTACTTTCTTTCTACGCAAGGTGGGCGCAATAATCTCTACCGAATAAAAATAAGTGATGCAGGCAGGTCGATTGGCGCTGCCGAACAACTGACTGACTTCAACGATTACTCCATTCGTTACTTTTCAATTTCAGCAGACGGAAAAACGATTGTGTTCGAGCGTGAAAAAAACATTTACACCTTCAACACCGAAAACAAATCCACACAAAAGGTAAACATCCAAATTGGTGCCGATGTGCGCTTCGATCCGGTCGTGAATAAATCGGTATCGGCAGATGCTAATGAATATGCTGTTTCACCCAACGGAAAATTGATGGCCCTCGGCATTCGCGGAGAGGTATACGTGAAAGAAATCAACAAAGAAAAAAACACCACCACCAATCTTTCCAATCACGCTTACCGCGATATGAACTTCGATTGGATCGGTGATTCAGTAGTTGTATTTACATCGGATCGTGAAGACGGAAACTTTGATCTCTATTTAGCGAAATCAACCGATAAGCAATCGATCGTAAAATCATTGAAACATCGTGTAACTCGACTCACACAATCAGCCGAAGACGAATCCGGTGTTTCCATTTCTAATGACGGAAAGAAAATTGCGTATGTCCGTGGCCGAGGGACTTTAGTCGTCAGCGATATTTCTCCAGACGGAAAATTGAGTAACGAAAAAATTCTACTCACCGGTTGGGCAGCACCTTCTAACATTCGCTGGAGTCCGGATAGCAAGTGGCTGGCTTATTCACAGGAAGATTTATATTTCAACGAAGAAGTATTTATTCACGCTGCTGATAATAGCAGCAATCCCGTGAATGTGAGCATGCATCCACGCTTTGATGGCGAACCGGTGTGGAGTGCCGATGGGTCGAAGCTCGGATTCATCTCCGCACGCAACAATCAATCCAATGATGTTTGGTTTGTATGGTTGAAAAAAGAAGATTTTGAAAAATCGCAGAAGGATTGGGACGAAACCACCTCTGAAGAGAAACCTGAAAAGAAAGATGATAAAGAGAAAAAAGAAGAGAAGAACAAGCCGGTGAAAATTGACTTCGATCGGATTCACGAGCGCGTAGTGCAGGTCACCAGCTTTCCCGGCGATGAAGCCAACCCGATCATTTCAAAAGATGGTGAAACTTTCTTTTATACAGGCACTACAAGCACGGCCAAGGGTCGTGACCTCTACAGCATTAAGTGGAATGGTAAAGACTTGAAAGAGTTCACCAAAGGTGCCTCGAATCCTTCTCGCGTGTCGATGGATCGTGAAGGGAAATATTTGTACTTCCTCAAATCGGGTGGTGCTATTAATCGCATCGACATCAAAGGCGAAAAAACAGAGCCACTTCCCTACTCAGCAAAACAACGCATTGATTTCACTGCCGAACGTACACAAGTTTTTGAAGAAGCCTGGCGTACGATTCGGGATGGATTTTACGATCCGCAGTTTCACGGCAAAAACTGGAATGCCCTTCACGACAAGTACAAAGAACTTTGTGTGATCGCCAGCACGAATGAAGACTTCCGCGATATGTTCAATTACTTATTGGGCGAATTGAACTCCAGTCATATGGCGCTCTCAACCCCAGCACAGGCGGATACTCAGCGCGATGCTACCGGTATGTTGGGTGTTGAGTTAGTGCCACTGAAAGATGGAATGAAAGTAATGCGCGTGATTCCCAATTCTCCAGCCGACAAAGCAACCAGCAAACTGTTTGTTAACGATGTGATCACTTCTGTGAATAATCAACCCTACAATGAAAAGGAAAACTTTTATGATTTGTTGAATACTAAAGTGGAAGAACGTGTGCTGTTAACGGTTCGCAATATAGAAGGCAAAGTGCGCGAAGTGGTGATTCGCCCTACTAACTCAGTGCGCCAATTGTTGTATGAAGAGTGGGTGGAGAATCGGAAGAAGTTGGTCGATCAATTTTCAAATGGACGAATTGGCTATATTCACATTCAGGCCATGAGCTTACCAAGCTTTGAAGTATTTGAGCGCGAGCTGCAAGCAGCAGGCTACGGAAAAGAAGGCTTGGTGGTAGACGTGCGCTACAATGGCGGTGGCTCCACCACGGATTATCTGATGACGGTGCTTAATTACAAGCAACATGCCTACACCATTCCGCGAGGCGCCAGCGATAATCTAGAGCGCGACAAACTAAAGTTCCGCGACTATTATCCTACGGGTGAGCGGTTGGTTTTTGCTGCGTGGATGAAACCATCCATTGCTTTGTGTAATGAAGGCAGCTACAGCAATGCAGAAATTTTTTCGCATGCCTACAAAACATTGGGTATCGGCAAACTAGTGGGGGTACCTACGAATGGATCAGTAATTTCAACCGGTGGTCGTCCGCTGATGGATGGCTCGTTTGTTCGCTTGCCATTCCGCGGTTGGTTCACGAAATCCACCGACAAAAACCAAGAACTCGGTCCGGCAGTTCCTGACATCACAGTTTACAATTCACCCGATTGGATCGCGAAAGGAACAGACGATCAATTGAAAGCTGCGGTTGAAGAAATTTTAAAACAAATCGGCACGAAAAAGTAATCAAAAAAAAGAGCCAGCGGTGAATAACTTTACTGTAAACCACCGTTGGCTTATTTATTGAAAACACTGTGCCAAAAATGTTTTTAACGGCTCGGTAATGATTGTTTCATTGGGCGCACCAATGGCATCGTTTATGCCTTCATGATCATATTGATTTCCGGTAACCTGCGAAACTGTAACTCCCACCGATTGAAGCTTGGTGATAAAGTCATCGGACAAGGCGATGCGTGCGTTGGTACCTCGCTTGGCGATGACGAAACGCGGATAGGTGGTGCCTGATACAACTTGTGAAATAGGAGAAGCTTTTGTCCAATCGCTGCTGTTGTTGCCAAAAGCATTTAGATACGTTTCATTGCCTTCATTGCATTGGCCTGCCACATCGTAACCTTCCGTATCGATACTTGCAATACCTTTCAATGTTGCCAAAGAAATTCCACGCGTTGGCAAGAACTGCTGACTAGTACCGGTTAATGACACCATGTGTGCGCCAGCACTATGCCCCAGTAAAACTATTTTTTGCTTGTCTCCTCCGTAGGCGGCAATGTTGTCGTACACAAATTTCACAGCATCAGCGACATCTTCATTATGCGTAGGAAACTTGATTCGATTCGGGTCGGTAGAAGCCGTAGACGGGCTTAAGCGATAATTTACGCTTACAAATACATAACCAAGTGAAGAAAATAAATTGGTCTTATTTGTAATGGAGTTCGCTTTATCTCCAATGGCCCATGCACCTCCATGCACATAAATAACGACTGGCTTGGTTGCACCGCTAGTTCCAAAATGATAGAGATCTAGGCTGAGCAAGTTGGCATCAACTCCAGTAACTTGCTTATAAGGTAGTGTTACTTTAGTGTAAGTAGATGATGGCACTGATGGTGTTTCATCTTTTGAACAACTGTCCAAAAAAACGATGAACAAAAGAATAGAAAATGGAGTAAATATTCTTTTCATAGGGGAAAAATTGAGTTTAAAAGGGTAGACTCATTTCCTAGCCGAGGGTTTAATGAGAGAAAAACATTTTTTAAAAAGAACCATAATCAGGAGTTGAACTGACCAAAATGCCAGAGTATTCCGGATGGATCATGTAAAAAACATTCTTTGCCCCAAGATTCTATCCGTACCGGCACTAATCGCACTTGACTGAATTTGGAAGATAGGTCAAGCGCCAACAATTCCTGATAGTAGGTATCTGCATTGGCTACCTCTACGAACACCATGGTGTTGTCCACCCAATCTTTCACGTAGGCATTTTGCAAATAAAAACCGATGTTGTCATTTATCTGAAAATAGGACATTTGAGCTGAGATGACTGATTCCCTAAAACCGAGTGCCTGATAAAATGATCTTGATTCTTCGAAATTCTTAGCGCCAATAAAAGGCTGAATGGAGGTGGCTCTTGTTTTCATACCAGTGAATTTATTAAGTATAGATCAAATATATCTTTTGATTTTGAAATTCATTGATCATCATCGTTTGGAAATTGACAGAAAGATTCCTCCGCTTCTTCTGTCAGAAAAAACATGCGGTGCGTATTTTGTCCTGATGAAATCATCATGCGACTAGCCAACAGTGATTCAGGTGCCTCAAAATAATATACGTCCTCTTTCTTAGTTTCAAAAAATCGATACCAGTATTCTTCGGTCCAACCGCTGAGTGGCTGGGCGTATTGAAAGTAAAGCGTTTTAAATTGCGAATGGGGGATTTGACTTTGCATTCAAAAAAATGGGTCTACTCTGTTGAGCTTGAAATCGATCTCTTGATGGTGAATAGATACGTGTAGTACGCTAACATAGTCAAGAAGGCTAAATCTCTTATAGCAATCCACTCTTTGATAAAGTAAATATGTAAAACCGTATCAAGGGAAAAGGTAATATATAATATCACCCAAATTAGTTTCAAATAATCCAACACAGTACGATTAGACTTTCTAAAGAAATGGACCAAGTATACGCATAGATATGTGGATAATCCTATTACTAATATTTCGAATGCCATATCCCAATGCTGAATTTTAAAAAGGGATCCGATGACAATACACGCTATAGAGATTCCCATCACGTAAACTAGCTTTGATCGTATGAGCGTCCCATTTTCCACCAGCAGAGCAACGGCTGCCATATAGAAGATAAAGTTTGTTATCGTAAATGTGGATCTCGTAGAAAACAGTTCTTTAGTGATAAAAACACTTGACACCGTATAAAAAACATTTACTATCAAAATGACCCAAACTGTTACTTTAAATAAAATTGATTGCCCATTCATAAATTGCAGTTACCTTATTTAGTTAACTTTTTAGTCATCCATCTCCACATCGTCTTTGGGAAAAAAGGTTGTAACAATTGCCCTACATAGTTTTGTGAAAACTCCTCTTTGATTCCCAACTTTTCAGGTTCAGTATTTGGGCACACATACGTTCCAAATAAAACATCCATCAGCGGAGAGATGTTTGCATAGTTGCCGCGATCACGCTCCAAATCGTGGTGCCAATGATGCAAATCGGGTGAGCCAATTAATTTCTTTAGCGGACCCAATTCTAGTCGCACGTTGCTATGAATGTAAATCGCCCAAATTCCTCGAAAAGCGATGAACATCACAATGGCATCCAAATTAAATCCCAACACAAAGGCAGGTAAGTTAATCAGACCGATAGTGTAAATCGAATCAATGGGGTGCTCTCGATGCGCAGCCAGCCAATCTAAACTTTTCGCGCTATGATGTACTTTATGAAAGCGCCAAAGGAAATCTACTTTGTGCTGAAGGCGATGCCCCCAATAAATAATGAAGTCGCTAAGAACAATTACTTCTACCGCCTGCAACCAGACAGGCTGTTTTTGTATCCATTGTTGGAATGCTTGCGGTACAACATGTTGTAAAGCTTCATTAAAATAAAGCAAACATGAAAGCACCAGTCCGCTCCACAACAAGTATTGCCCTAAAAAATAGCAAAGGTCCAATATCCACTCCGCGCGAAAGATGGGTTGGCCCTCTCGCGCAGGGAAAACTTTCTCCATGGGGATAAATACCACCGCCAAAAAGAAAAGACTGGCACCGGTGGCTACCAAGATATCCACGTAACTCACTTCCTCTTCTTTATTGGTCTAGGGTTCATTGAATCTATCTGAATAGAATCAATCACAAAAACAGCACCGGATTTCGAGCCACTCATCATCAAAATTTTCTTGCGAGTTCGTGCCCTTTGTATAGAATCAGACTTTTTAAATGGCTTTGTTAAAATAATTGATTTTGAAGAATACATCCATGTTTTATCTTTTAAAGAATCCATCTTAAATGGAATAGAGTCCTGTTCAACTTCTTCGCTAGCTGATGATGTTGCTGTGGAATTTGTCATTGATATATACCCACCCCGGTAGGCAACAAACGCTGTCAACGATGTAACAAACAAGATTAGCGTAATGGCTTTTATTAATCTAGACTTGAGCATATTCAATTTTTTTGGCTCTCATAATCAAATTTAAGAAATTAATCTTCTTTATTTGAAAATTCGGGCACAATCACCTGCATCCTATCAAAACCTAGCAACCCTTTTGAATAACTTAACTGAATCGAATCTCCAAGTTTCAAATCTGGATAATCGCTTTTTGAAATAACCAGATGGAATTCCTTATCCATCGCTGAATTTAGCTTCAGTGAATCTTGATTTGAATTCGTGTTAACAACTAATTGAAGTATTTGCTCGCTCGCATAATACCTATTTATAAAACTGGCTGAAGAAAGAGAAATCAAAACAATGGGAACCAAATAGGAAAAAAAACTGCGCGGAGTAATATACTCGATCCAATCTAGTTTCCACACCACAACCAGAATCAGAATTGTCAAGACAAAGCCGATAGTTGAAAAAATTAACACAAACTTTATGGGTTCAGTTAATCCTACAACTTGTAGGATTTCATAAGTACACCAAGCCATCGCGCTAAGCAAAACCAGAATTTTAATAGCTGAAAAAATCCCATTCGATCTCCTTCGCTTTTTTCCATCTCCTTCCCCAGAAGAAAAAAGAAAGAACACATCCAAAAAATCTAAAAAATCCATAGCGCTTCTTATTCAAATAAATCACAACGTAACTTTATGCTGATCTCTTATTTATTTTTCCGATTCGCTCGATAAATAACCGATCACGCACTTTATGCCATTTAAACGTAGTAACACAACTGCGCCACAGATCACCTTTCAATTCGAAGATCAAAGGTGATTGATTTTCCAATTCTATTTCAATCCGAATGGAACCATATTCAATTTTATCACCCCACGATTTAAACCATCTGGCTATTTCAAAGGGTACTCCCAACTTACTTAAAATCCACATCGGGAAAAAAGGGACCATTGAAACGAAATTGGGTTTTTTAATCACGGATATCCTCGTTATTTCCTCCAGCCGAATTCCTATGCCAAACAATTTTTGCCCGGCACGAATGCGTACTACCGCACCTTTGGGTGTCCAGTCAAAATGAATTTTGTATTGATTATGGGATGGCAAAGGCGGCAAGTTTGGATAGCTTACCCTCAATCGAAGATGTCCAATTCCATAAGCACCGTAGCGTAGTCGCTCGCGAAACGTAAACTCTTTGCCGACCTCTTGTTCCAGATCACGAGTCAATTCACTATTTACAGATAATTCGTGGACTGTCATGCAAGCGTTTAATGACGAAGGAATTCTAAAAAGAAAAAGATTCCGTAGATCCAGAAATTGTACAGTACGGTGTAAAAGGCACCATTCCTTGCGCTCTCCCAGATATTGCCGCGGCATTGGTTGGAGTTTTTAAATATAAGCCGTAGAGCTCGAAAGAAAATCCAGTACAGCATAGCGGCAAATGAACTGATTGCTACCAGAATCACCTCACTAAAAAACCAAACGGCCACCGCAACTAAAATGGCCCAGCCAATCCACAACAAAATAGAAACTAGAATACTGCCTAGATCATCACCATCAATATGAATATCTGGTGCATCAAAGCTAGTAGCAAGGTCAGATGTAGTATGAATCGAATTCAAGTTAGAAGTAGGTGATACTTTTTCATCATGAGTTTCGTGAACCACATTTATCCCACGATACAACCCAATAGAAATGAAAAGAAAAAATACCACCGCAAGAATCGTGATCGAAATCATCGAGTTCTCAAAAAACGTGCGATGCTGCCCCAATCCCCAGAAATAAACGCTGATCAGTGTAAGAGCCGCCACTAAAAAACTTATGCGCACAATGGTCTTTACGCGCCACACAGATGATTTCATAGATTCATGATTTCGTACTCCGTACTTTCAGAAATTCATAATAATCCACATTGAATAAATCAGTGTAACCCAACTGCCGGCAAATGGTTGCGCACTGCCCGCGATGATAGGTGTTGTGATTAATGCAATGCTGAATCACATCAATCAACGGTATTGGCTCACTTCGCCAAGGCGTTCCTAACTTAGATTGAATTTCTTCATCTGACAATTCAAATACTTTCTCTTTTAACTTCTGCGAATTTTCAGCTAGCGCTTGCAATACCTCCACCTTTTCAAATGAATCGTTTTCGCCACGGTATGTGGTGGGAATTTTTCGAGCAATAATTGAATACCAAAACTCTTGTGCCACCAGAATGTGATGCAGGGTACCTATTAAACTAGGGAAGCTGGAGGTAACTGACTGATAAAGCCTTGCATCTGATTGTTGTCGCGCAAAGTCGATCCATTTTGTATTCGCCCATTCATTATAGGTAGCATAATCGCAGAGTAGTCGTTTGATTTCGCTCATCTTATCATGATTTCGAATTTACAACCTACCTCAAAGAAATGATAAGAGCAATCAGAAATTTACTTTTGTGACTGAGGCGGTTGATCGATGCGTTGATCGATGGCATTCATTACCGAATGAATAATTTCATCCAACTTCATGGCCGAATCCTTTAAGTTGCATACCACATCTTTTTCATCTTCGCGCAACGTTGTTTGATCAATCATGGCGACTAATCCCAGAATATTCGCCAATGGAGCACGTAATTTATGTGCCGTGATAAACGCATACTCTTCCAGTGCTTTATTCTTATTCGCCAATTCACGTGTTCGCTCGTGAATGATGGCCTCCAGATTATTATTGATGGCAATGATCTGATCCGATTGCGCTTCAATCTCTGCTTTCTGATCCTTTAGTAGCTGATGGCTGTTCGCCTGTCTTCGAAACAAAATAACGATAATCATCAGCAAAACGGTAACAATTGTAATGGTAATTACCAGATAGAGTTGCTTCTGCGTTTGATCACGCAATTTCAACTGCTGCAATTGTAATTGTACTTGCTGAATATCTTTTTCCTTGTTGAGCAAGCCGACTTCATTCTGTGGATTGAACGTTTCGATAAAACGAAACAAATCCATATTCACGTAGCCGGCAATAACAGATTCGCTGTCGGCAATAAATTCTTCACTGGCAAAGTATTCCTTTAAAGGCTCATCCCAATCACTACTCAAAGGCAAACCAATGCCTCTTCCTTCATAGCGCATGGTAAAATAATTCTGCCGGTTTAATTTCGTGAATCCTTTATCGAGGCTGAGTAGATACACTGGCAAACTCAAATAACCGAAACTCTTTTGGCGGGAAGCGAGCACGTGAATCAACTCCATACTGGCACCCGTGTGTTCAATTTTAAAATCAACATCATTCTCATCTCGCATTTTAATCAACTCTTTTTCCAATACTGTTCCTTTGGCGGTAAGAGCCGTAGCACCAGCCATGTATTTCAACAATTCTTGTTTGGAGCGAGCAATCGGTATATCACTTGTGGAAACTAACACCGCAATATCGGCCATGTAGGAAGGTGAAAACTTCATTAGCTTTCTGCGTTCTTCTGTAATTGAAAATCCGGCCAGCCCAAATACACCGATTTGTGAATTGCTTTGCAGTCGATTCATCACCTCACTGAAGGTGCCTTCCTGAATCCACTGATACGTAAGTTCGATTTGATATTTTTTATTCAGGTAGCGACTGAATCCTTCCATGATCTCCACCTCCATTCCGCGCAAGCGCTTGGATTCATCGGTGTAACCATATGGACTGTTCTGAAACCAATATAGTTTCACGGTGCCCCTCTTAGTATCTTTCACTTCGCTCCATCTGCTACCGTTTGTTTGACCTAATAAATCAACAATTAGTATAAAAATGAAACCTGCAACCAGAATAACTCGCATACAATAAAAAGCAAAAATACGACTTACTACGCTAATTCTATGCCTTTCGTTGCGGACGCCAGTTTAAAATTGGTTTTTCAAAGAGGTAATAACTCAAAGTTACCAAAGCAGTCGTGAGCAAAGCAATCAAACCGATGGCTAGCCAAAATGAAATTGTGTAGTGGTTAAAGACATATTCTGATAGAAGGATGGCTACCATGTGTAACAAATAAATTCCATAACTCATTTTACCACCCATCGAAAGCAGCTTTAATCTCCCCAAACGAAAACACGCGTTGGATGAAAATGCTTGTTCGATCAGAATAACAACTGCCATGAGAGGAAATCCGATAATAGCAATACAATCGCCCCAATGAAAATATTCGGATAGCCGGTAGTTGAATAGGATCAAAAGAAAAAAGCCAACATACAACCAACGCATGTGATTCCGAGAGAAAAAAACAACCAGTCGATCGAGTCGATCTTTTTTATAAACAGCAACGAATGCTAATGCAGCACCTATCATCAAAGGCGCTAAACCAGATAGCGTGTGATAGCGATGACCTCCGTTCACACGAAAAAGGATTGAAAGGAAAACAAGCGAACTCACCAACGGTAGAAAAATCTTTTGGTGTCGGACTAAAATAATAATCACCAGCGGCCAAAGTAAATAAAATTGTTCTTCTATCGCCACACTCCATTGCACACCTAAGATTCCGCTTTGTGGCCATACTCCATAGATATTGTCAAAATTAGCCAGGAATGTTGAATACAAAAGTGGATTGGCTTTTTCCGTTAACGAAGCATCGAGGAAAGGATGGAAGATAAAACCAAGAATAAGCACCACAAAGTACAATGGCCAAATTCGCAAGATACGCCTTGCATAAAAAATGCTCAGCTGTATGGATCCTTCCTGCTTTGCTTCCTCCAATAGCAGGTGAGTAATCAGGAAACCACTCAGAACAAAAAAGAAAGAAACGCCCCACTCCCCACCGCTGCCATCCAATGAGATGGCGATGATAAAATATTTCTTGATGGAATCATCCGGAAAATAAAAGTTGCGCGTGATATGTTCTCCCATCACAGCCAAGGCGGCTAGTAACCGAAGCGCATCCAGATTTTCAAAATAAACACGCTCCTTACGCTCATTCATAGTCTTACAAAACTATTGAAGCACCGCTTGTATATCAGGATCAGATTCAAGGTTATTCATTTGCCCCATGATCCAATACGATCTGCGCTGCACATACGATGACAACGGCTTGATGAGATATTTTTTGGGGTTTGGTAGAATGGCAGCTATTTGTGCGGCTTCCTGTCGTGTTAATTTCTTAGCCGACTTTTTATAATAGTGCCGGCTTGCCGCCTCGATTCCAAAAACTCCTTTCCCCATTTCAGCCACGTTGAGGTACACTTCGAGTATGCGCTCCTTGCCCCATAGTAACTCAATCATAAAGGTGAAATACACTTCCAATCCTTTTCGCAGCCAACTTCGTCCTTGCCATAAAAAAACATTCTTCGCCACTTGCTGACTGATCGTAGAGGCACCGCGCACCCGCTTGTGTTTTTTTTGATTATTTTTCATGGCTTTCTCTATGCTCTTCCAATCAAAGCCATTGTGCTCGGGGAACAACTGATCTTCAGATGCCATTACCGCCAAACCTGCATATTTCGATATGTCCGCCCGTTCAACATAATCCCGCTTCAATCCATATCCTTGAAACAAACTTCCAACTTGTGTGAGGGTGATGGGTGGATCGACCCATTTCAATACAATGATGTAAACCAATTGAAGTACAAACAAAATCAAAAAGAGATTTCTGATTTTACGGAGTATCTTTTTTATGCGGGGAGACAAAGCCATTACGAATTTAGAATTTTCTCCAACACCACAAATTCCAAGGCTTGCTTCGGAATGCCCCAGCGCGTATCGGGAACTATAAACGGTTTACGCTCGCCCGTCAGGCGGTAGCCATGACGCACATACCAGTCAATCAGTTCTTGTCGCACAGAAATGACTGTCATATAAATTTTTGAACACTGCTGAGTCACCGCATATACTTCGGCTTCTGCTAAAAGCTTTTTGCCAATTCCCTTTCCCTGCGTATCTGGTTTTACCGAAAGCATCCCAAGATAAATTTTATCACCATCTTTTCGCAACTCCACACATCCCAAAAGCTGTTGCTCTTCTATACACAGCAACACCGTGGTATCCGCTTTTTGAATTAAATCGCGCAGCGCCTCTTCATCAATGCGTGTGCCATCCAACAAATCAGCTTCGGTGGTCCACCCTTTTTTAGAGCTTTCACCCCGATAAGCAGAGTTCACCAATTGATTGAGCGCGGCAGCATCGGCCACAGTAGCAGTAGAAATTTGCAACGACATAGATCCAAATATATTAATTTGCATGCTCTCGCAAATATATGGCATATAAAATCGACCTATTCAGCATCTTCATTTTCTTAGGAATTGTGCAGGCCGCATTTTTGTGCTTGTTCTTTTTTTCTATTAAAAGCCGAAACTTCAACACCAACTTTTTCCAAGGCGTGATGATTTTCAGCATGGCTGCCTGCAGTTTTGAAATTTTGCTCTGCTATACAGGTGTCATCATCAATATGCTTTGGCTGGTTGATTTTTCAGAGCCACTATCATTTGTCATTGGACCCGCTTTTTACTTAATGACGTTCCATTTGATCCAAGGCCAACTACCGAGGCGGTGGTACCTGCATTGGGTGCCCGCTTTAATTTGGCTGATTCTACAAATTCCGTTTTTGATTCAGGGAAACGATGTAAAGTTCAATGCCTGGATTGGTTCTTATCACCCACCCGGTCTGTCATTTATTGATGATACACCTGATTTTTTTAATCCACCGTATCATTCCGAAATTATATTGGCGCACCTCTCAATTTATGTTGTGTTGGGGTTACTACTGGCCGTAGAGGCATTTAAACAAAAACAACAATCATTTTTCAATACCCAAGTCACAGCATTACAAAAAGTGCGTTCAGCCATGGTGCAGGTAGGCCTTGTCGTGTTATTGATTTTCACCGTTAAAATTTTTAATCGCGATGACATGGGCGACCACTTGTTTGCAGCTTACACCACCATTCCTATTTATCTGATCAGCTTTCAGGTGATCCGTCAATCCGGATTTTTTAAGCAATCCACCATTATCGAAACTACCAAATACAAAAGTTCTTCTCTCTCGGCCGAAGATCAAGCTCTCATCTTAGATAAATTAAAAAACCTGATGAGTGAAAAGAAATTATACCTTCAGCCCAACTTCACACTGCCCGATTTGGCCGAACAACTCAACGTATCGGTGCATCAGGTGTCGCAAGCAATCAACGATGGACTTGGCAAAAGTTTTTTCGAAATGCTGTCCGAACATCGCATTGAAGAAGCCAAAGTACTGTTGATTGCAAAGTCCAATATTAAAGTAGAAGAAATTGCTGAAGAGGTGGGTTACAATTCGAAATCATCCTTCAACACGGCTTTTAAAAAATTAGTTGGCATGACACCAAGCGAGTGGCGTGCAACAGCCGAAAAACAAAAGAGGGGCTAACGCCCCCCTCACCCTACACTCCTACATCTGTTTATTGTCCCGTTTCATTGGCTTTTGCATATTCCAGCGTAGGGCCATCGCAGTGCCCCCAGGTTCCTTGCAACAGTTCTGCCGAAACAGACTGCAATCGTTCTTTTGGGTAGCAACTTGTTTTCAGTTCATCTCCACTGGTATATGTTAACTCCATAAATTGTTGATCCGATTCGGAAACCGTGGTAAATGTGCCGGTCGCTGTCTTTGTAGCGTTATCTTGTTGGCGATATCTGCTAAAAGTGCCATCGTTGTTAAAAACATAATACTCCTGCCACTGCATCGCTGATCCCGTGGTCGATCCTAATCCCCACGCTCCCGTCATTTTCACCAACACCCACTTTTGCTGACTGGTCGTAACCAACTCCTTGGGCTTTTCGCTCAGTGGCGACTCCTTTGTACAACTTGCCAGAGCCGCTACCAGTAATGAGATTAAAACTATGTTTCTCATATTTTAAATTTTTGTTTCTACGACTTTGACACGCGCCCCCACCCAAAAGGTTGGAAAGCAGTCTAAACCGCGTTCGAATTTATAAAATCGGCCTTCCTGTCTATAAAAACAGCCTTACCTTGGCGAACCGCTCCCGTTTCTTTGCCCAAAATCTAAAACACATGATCGCCACTGAAACCCCTTCCCTCACCGAACGCAGACACGACCTCGACTGGCTGCGCGTAATCGCCATCATTATTCTCCTTTTTTTCCACACCGGCATGTGGTTCAACAACTGGGGCTGGCACGTAAAAAACAACGAGCTCACCACCTCCTTCCAATATTGGATGATCTGGTCGCACAACTTCCGCATGCAGTTGCTGCTCTTTATTTCCGGGGCGGGCACTTTCATTGCCCTTGGCTCGCGCACTTCAAGCCAGTTTCGCAAAGACCGCTACAAGCGCCTGCTAGTGCCGCTCATCTTTGGTATGCTCGTCATCGTGCCACCTCAAATCTTTTACGAGCGCATCAGTCAATACACCAGCTACTGGGATTTCTATAAAACCGTTTTTCAATTCAAACCTTACCCTGAAGGCGGAAGCCTCAGTTGGCATCATCTCTGGTTCATTTTATACTTACTTGTTTACTCCATGCTTGCACTGCCATTTTTAAAATACCTGCGATCACCCAACTCCGAAAACTTCCGACAAAAGTGCAACAAGGTACTCTCATCGCCTGCCGCCATGTTATTCATTCCATCTATTTTAATACTCATCAGCCAAATCATTTTGCGCCCTTACTTCCCCGAAGAGACGCATGACCTACTGAAAGACTGGGCATATTTCGTCTATTACTTTTCGTTCTTCCTCATGGGCAGCATCTGCTACTCCATCCCTACACTGTGGCAAGCCATCGGCAACAATCGAAAATATTTTCTGGTCGCACTGGTTTTCGCGCTCATTCCATTCTATGCGTGCTATCTACATTTCCGCGAACTCATCACGCTGCCTGCACATATCGATACCATCGAAACCATTTTTGATGTCAGCGCCATTTTTGTCAGTTGGTTCACCGTCATCACCATCATCGGATTCGGTCAGCACTACCTCAACAAACCCAGTCGCTGGCTCGCGCCCATCAACGAAGGTCTCTATCCATTTTATATTTTACATCAGTCAGTCATCATTGCCATCGGGTACTACGTGTGTCAATGGGACTGGAGCATCTCCGCCAAATATTGGATGATCTGCTTTCTCACAGCTGCCAGTTGCACCGCTTTTTATGTTTGGATCATTCGCCCATTCAACATCATGCGCTTTTTATTTGGTTTGAAAACAAAGAAATAGAAATTAAGGCTTTGGGGGCATGGCTTACTCAAAACGCATTCCATGCGTTTTGAGCGCCACCGGGCTGTCGGCAGTCGCCACCCATCGCACAGTCCACTTCGGGCTCCAATGCATGCCTCCATCCCTTGCCCACGCCAGCACGTAGCTTATCTGTACTTCCTCATTCATCGTGTAGCAAGGCAGAGATCGACCTATAGAAAAATTGACTGAAAAGACCCAAATTTGAATACCAACAAAACAATATGGGGACACTTGAATTGAAATCAGATCTACATAAAATCCTAGACAGCATTGAAAACGAACAGCTGCTGCGGACAGTTTATGATTTCCTAAAGCAAAGAGAGACTGGAAAGGAAGGGCAGATATGGAACACGCTGACCGAAGAACAAAAGAAGGAAGTTTATATATCATACGAAGAATCTCAAGACGACAATAATCTAATTGCTTGGGAAACTGTTAAGATGAAGTATTAATGCAGGTTTATGTTACACCAAGAGCCGAATAGAATTTTGATTCAATAGTAAATTAGAGGATTTCAATTATCGCGGCAAACAAGATTACTTTACAGAGTTAGGGACAACAAGATTATCATACTCGCATTTTTTGACGTTAGACAAGACCCAAATAAAAAATTTGGCTAAACCTACGCCTAACAACCCAAACGTTATCGTTTGCCCTCTCACAAAAAATAAGTAGCTTCCCTTTTGATTTTAACCTATGAAGCCCTTTCTACTTGCAATTGTAGCATTGATCTGCTTGCAATGCTCCACTAACAATCAACCACCCATTACGTGGCAAACCATTGAGAAGTCTCTACAGACACAACTCATCACTGCTGCCGATGGCGACACCATTCATCTGCCGGAAGGCCATTTCATGTTTACCAAAAGCATTACGCTTGATGGCAAAAAGAACATCCTCATCAAAGGCAAAGGGTTAGACAAAACCATCCTCAGCTGGAAAAACCAAACTGAAGGAGCCGAAGGCCTTCATATCAGCAACGGAAAAAATATTGTACTCGAAGATTTCTCCATCGAAGATGCCAAAGGCGACAACTTGAAAGTAAACGACACACACGGAATTACCTTTAGAAGAATACGCTCCGCCTGGGCCGAAGGCCCAAAAACAGAAAACGGTGCATACGCGCTCTACCCGGTTTTATGTACACGCGTGCTCATCGAAGAGTGCATCGCCATGGGCTCTTCGGATGCTGGAATCTACGTGGGCCAATCTGATTCAGTGATCATCCGCAACAACAAAGCCTACTGGAATGTAGCGGGCATTGAAGCCGAAAATTCCAAGTGGGTCGAAATCTACGGCAACGAAGCCTACGAAAACACAGGCGGCCTACTCATCTTCGATTTACCCGGACTCACGCGCTACGGCCACACTGCCAAAGCATACAAAAACAACATCCACGACAACAACCACGAAAATTTTGCGCAGAAAGGAAATGTGGTGGCCAGCATACCGCCCGGAACCGGTGTAATGATTCTCGCCACCCACAATGTCGATTTTTATGACAACACGCTCACCGACAATCGCACGGTAGGCGTGGGCATCGTCAGCTACGAAATGGTTGCTGCCCTCAACGAAGGAGAGCAACAACAAGAAGGTGCCATTGGTGGGGTGCAATCCGTCAACAACCGCTTCCGCGAAGATTCACTCTACAATCCGTTTCCGTATCATATCAACATTCATCACAATCAATTTGAAAACAGCCACTGGTTTCCGACCATGCAAAGCGACATTGGCAAACTCTTGCTCACCAAATCATTTTTCGACACACCCGATGTAGTGTATGATGGCATCGAAAATCCGAAACAAAAAGAGCGCAACATCTGCGTTTCTGAAAATGGTGAAATCACCTTCATGAACTTAGATGCCGCCAACGATTTCAAAGCGCTATCCAAAGATGGTGCGGCATTCGCCTGCGACAAGAAAGCTGCAATGCCATGAACACATTTTTAAGATGCAGCGCATTGATTTTACTAATGGCTGCCTGTCAACAAAAAAAGCCGGAGGTCATTGTTGCTCAAGAAGAAGTATCACTCGCGACTAACCTCAGCGCGTTAGGTCCTGAAAAATTATCGAGCTATGATTTCTTCAAAGGCGAATTAAAAAATCTACAACCGGTCGAAGGCGTAATCGGCTACACGCTCAACTCTCCTTTGTTCAGTGACTACGCATTTAAAAAACGGTTTGTCAAAATCCCGAAAGGAAAAAATGTAAGCTACCATGCTACCGAAGTGCTCAACTTTCCGGAAGGCACGGTTTTGATCAAAAATTTTTATTACCCGTCCGACTTCCGTAAACCGGAAGAACAGAAACGAATTTTAGAAACGCGCCTGCTTATTTTAGAAAACGGAAACTGGAAAGCACTGCCCTACATTTGGAATGACGAGCAAACCGAAGCGTATCTGGAAGTGGCCGGAAAAAATATCGAAGTGGAATGGATTCATTTCAATGGCGAAAAACGAAAAGTGAATTACTCTGTGCCGAATGTCAATCAATGCAAGGGTTGTCATTTGCATGGCGATCAACTTTCGCCCATCGGCCCCAGCGCTCGTCAACTGAACAGTAATGATGTTTCCACGAATCAACTACTTGCATGGCAACGCGCGAATGTGTTAGACGGCTTGCCCGATCTTAAAAGCATTCCACTTCTCGCCTCCTACGAAAACAAAAATGAATCTATCGATCAACGCGCACGTGCCTGGCTCGAAATCAATTGTGCGCACTGTCATCGTGCAGATGGACCAGCAAAAACAAGCGGGCTTCATTTACTCGCATCATTGAATGCCAGCGCGCAACTGGGCATCGGCAAAGCACCCGTGGCTGCAGGCAAAGGTTCTGGTGGGCGATTGTTTGGGATTGTTCCCGGCAAACCGGAAGAATCCATTTTGCAATACCGCATCGAATCGACACATCCCGGAATCATGATGCCCGAGTTGGGAAGAAAACTTGTGCACGAAGAAGGAGTTGAACTCGTGCGCCAATGGATCAGTGAAATGAAATAGCTCAACCCAAATGAACTGAAGTGAATTTGAGAACCGAAAGGTTCTTCGCATACTCAGACAAGTACAATGCTTGTCATGCCGAGGTAGGAGGCAACTTCTTTCACATTTAAAAAAAGAACTTCAGTGCAATACACGATAAGACTCCTCGTGCCTCGGAGTGACAAAGAGGGTTATTGCTCCCTTCGAATCGCTTCCACCGGATCCAATCGCGAAGCGCGCAAGGCCGGATACGTTCCGAAAACAATTCCGACCACAATTGCGATGAGCGAAACCAAAACAATTGTATTCCAGGTGTACGAAGCCTGAAATGGAACTTTGGTAATCGCTCGGATAATAGGAATGGTAGCCATTGTACCCAACACACCTAAAATCAATCCACACAAACTACCAAAGGCCGAAATGGAAATCGACTCGGCCAAAAATTGAAAAACAATATCTTGACGTTTTGCACCAAGCGCTTTGCGCACACCAATCTCCGTAGTACGTTGTGTCACAGAAATCAGCATCACATTCATTACACCCACTCCGCCCACCAACACCGAGATTCCCACAATCAAACCCATAATCACCCGAAACAGACGAAAACCCTGCTCGGCTTGTTCCACCCGAAATCCATTGGTAGCAATAGTAAAGTCAGCACGCATTGAACCATACTCTTTCTTCAGCCACTCACTTATCTTTTCCTTTACAGGATTGACTTGATCGACTTCGTTCACTTCGATGATCACCGATGGCGGATAATTTTTAAAATCAGCCGATGTAAATACAGTGATCGGCACAAATACTTCCGGGCTCTTGGTAGATAGGTTCGCCACTCCAATTATTTCATGGCTTTCTCCCCGAATCATCAATGAAGTTCCAATCAATGAAGCTGCCGAATCTGTCGGAGAAAATAATTTGGCAAACGTTTTATTCACGAGCGCCACTTTGCGTGCCGATTGAACATCTTGCTGATCGAGTAAACGACCGGCTATTAATTTAGACTTCGCTTGCTCATCCAGGGAAGGAGTGGTTCCATACCATACCGTCAACATTTTTTTAGATGTGGTCGGGTGAACTGCTTCCGCAGATTGTGTAGAAAGCAACATCATCTTCGCTTGCCCGGACAGCTCGTGTTGTAGTTTTTCAAATTGTGCTTGCGAAAAATAGGCGAAAGTATCTTTCTTTACTACTACTCCGTTTTCGCTGCGGGTAGTTTTTGATGAAACCTCAATAAAATTGAGTGAAGTAGTTTGTGTGATCTGATCTTTTGCAAATTTCTCCATACCATCAATCAAACAGAGTATGCCAACCAAGGCGGCCACTCCGATAATCATTCCCAGAATGGAAAGAAATGTTTGGAAAATTTGACCTTTCATTGCACGAAAGGCCATCGCGAAAGCGGGAATTATTTTTTTCATAATCAATCGGCAGCTTCTAGACTTCCGATTGCTTGAATTGTTACAAGCGCTTGAAAATTATTTTGGTTGCCCACTTATTTGCTGTAATCTACCACAAAGACATCCGGAAATTTTTTGCGCAGTTCGTCAAGCATAGACTGTGCTTTTTCACGTTTGGAAAAACCGGTGAGCATGATGCTGTAATATTTCACACCTGAAACAATCTTCACCTGAACGGCCACGCGCTTTTTATAGGTGCCTTTCATGTTATCCACTATTTTCATCACATTCACTAATTCCTGATAAGTTCCAAGTTGCACACCAAAACCCTTGAGTGTAACACGACTGATATTAAAATCATAAATTTCCTTTTCGTCCACCGTCACATGATCTACGGGCACAGGTTGTGTGTCTCCGGTGCCATCGGTGGCATCTACAATTTCCAATTTTACGTCAGCCGTACCTTGATTAAAAAAATTCAATTTCTCGGCAGCCGCTTTCGATAAGTCGATGATTCTTCCTTCTACATAAGGACCGCGATCATTGATAACCACAATGACCGATTCATTATTTGCTAAGTTGGTCACACGTACTTTCGTTCCAAACGGCAGCGTGCGATGAGCAGCTGTCATCTTCGAAGCCTTGTAGCGTTCACCACTGGCAGTAGGTTTACCTTCAAATTTGTCGGCATAGAAAGAAGCCTTGCCCGTTTGCACTTGCGCAAAAGTCGTAACACTGACGACACAAAAAAGTAATGTAATGATCCGATTCATGCTATCGTAGTTGAAATTTCAACCGAAAGATAATTCATTCTGTGCGATGTTTATTTTTCCGAGGGATTTTTCTTTCCCGCTTTCAGTTTGGTCAATGTGGCTTGTAGCCGTTTCTCCAATGTCTCTTCCTTCTTTGCGGAAGCAATCCACACGGCATACTCCTTGCGATTGGTAAATGAAAGCGTATCAAAAAATGCTTTTGCTTTGACATTCGCTGCCAACAGTTCCTGCAACACTTGGGGTAAATCAACTACACGTTCTTCTAGGTCTTCTTCTACCACCACATTCACTGCATCGCCAATATTCTTTGCAATTGCCTGACGTACATCTTTGCGCACCAAAATAGCATGCTTGCCTCCACCCATTACAGACAGAATACCTCGGTATGGAAACCCATCAAAAGTAACTTTCACTTTTACCTGTCCGCGCGTTCCAAAAATTTGCTGAACATCATACGGAAATGAGATAAATGCGGCATCAACCGATAAGCCGGGGTCCTCTAAAACACCCTTAAACTTCTTCACAATCGGTTTCTTTATTTTAGGGTCAGGCTTTTTTTGAGTTTCTTTACTCATTGCATGTTATTGATTGTTTGAAATTAATAAAAATCAGATGCGGATTTTGCTCATGAGTTTGGTTTTTGGCTGGGTATTCTCTTGCCAGTAAAGTGAAAAGGAAAATAAGGCTCCCTTGGCAGCGCCTATTGATCCCACAAAACCATTGCGTGCCGCCTTTCTGGTGGTAGAGGGTGTCTATAATTCTGAATTGGTTGCCCCGATGGATGTATTTCAACACACCCGGTTCCATACATCCAATGGTATTGAGGTGTTTACCATCGCGCCCCAGCGAGATACCATCACCACGTTTGAAGGTTTAAAGTTGATTCCCGATTACGGGTTTGACGATGATTATCCGGCCATTGATATTTTGGTCGTGCCCAGCGCGGAGCACAGCATGGACACCGATTTAGAAAATGAAAAATTGCTAGCCTTTGTAACAAAAACGGGTAAGCGAGCGCTCTACACATTTTCCCTTTGCGATGGCGCTTTTGTTTTGGCCGAAGCCAAATTACTCGACACGTACGAATGCACTACCTTTCCGGGGGATATTTTAAAGTTTAAGAAAGCATACCCCCAATTAAAAGTGCATGAAAATGTAAGTTTTGTACACGATCGAAGAGCAATCACTTCGGCTGGGGGCGCCAAATCCTATGATGCGGCTCTTTACTTGGTGGAGTTGTTGTATGGCAAAAAGGTGGCGGATGGCATTGCCAAAGGATTAGTTATTGAATGGGATGTAGCCGCTGTAAAGCATATTCAAACCAATCAATAAGTTATTTTACAAAATGACCTTTTTTATTACGTAGGGTAAATACTATGCTGCCATTGGCTTATCTTTGAAACTACATGAAACAGTCGCTACCACCGCTTGAGCATCATAGCCAAATCATTGGCAAACTTCAAGCTGCTGTTTTTGAGTACACGCTCTTTCCCAATGGCAATCGCGACTTTACCTATTTTAGCCCGTATTGCGAAACTATTTTTGAAACAGACAGCAAAGTTCTGTTGAGTGGCATTCACCCAATCGAATCTTTCGTACACGAAGAAGATCGGCCCAGTTTTCTAAAAGATTTTCATCAGTGGCTGACGCATGCGCAAGCGTTTCAATGGGAGGGCAGAATTGTGACACCTACCGGAAAATGCAAATGGGTGGAAGCCATTGGTTCCCCTACGCGTATGGACGATGGGCGCATTGTCTGGGTTGGGTTATTCACTGATCAAACCCATCAAAAAGAAATGGAGCGCATCAATCGCGAAAATAAACAGCGGTTGGACTTAGCGCTACTTGGTTCTGAATTGGGCGTGTGGGATTACAATTACAAAACGAATGTCACGGTCATCAATCAAAAATGGGCCGACATCATCGGATATCCGAAAGAGGAGTTGGAAGATATGTTTTGCCACTGTGAAGATTTCATTCACCCGGAAGATCGCCCCAACTATTTAACTAGTGTTGAGAGACATCTAATCAAAGAAACGGAATACTACGAAGTTGTTTATCGGTTTCAATTAAAAAATGGGAACTGGCGCTGGGTGATGGAACGTGGACAGATAGTGGAATTTGATGGTCAGGGAAATGCCTTACGCACGGTGGGCACTTTACAGGATTTTGAAAACCGAAAGACACAGGAGCAGATAGCTGTTGAGGCTGAAGGCCGCTATCGCGAATTGATTGAAACATTACCGCTCGGCATTGTTATTTATCAGGATAACAAGCTGGTTTTTGCCAACAAATCGGTTGCAAAATTGATGGGTGCCGCTTCCGTAGATGAACTGATCGGAAAGCCTGCGTTACACTTTGTCCATCCAGAATCAATCGCCAACTCGATGGAACGTATAAAACAGTTGATGGATGGGAAGACCGTTCCAACTATTGAGCAAAAATACATTCGGTTGGACGGTAAAGAAATTATTGTGGATGTATCGGCTCATCAACTCAACTTCCGGGGGAAACCTGCCATACAAATCACTATCAAAGACACTACCGAAGAGCGGGAAGTGCAGATGGCCAAACGCAAAACCGAAACGTTGTTCTCTCAATTGTTTAAAAGTTCTCCTTTTGGATTGGTGATGCTGGACGACACGGGAAAAGTGGTGCAGGTAAATGAAGGGTTTGAAAAAATGTTTGGCTACACCAGCGAAGATTTGGCGGGAAAAAGCTTGAATGATTTTATTGTGCCTCCCGAATTAGAAACCGAAGGCAACGACCTCAACACCATCATCTCGAGCGAGCAAGTAATCAAAATTGAATCAAAACGACTGCACAAAAACCGAACAGCCTTGTCGGTAATTATTTATGGTGTGCCCGTGCCGCTCGAAAATAAAACCATTTCCATTTTTGGCGTTTATGTCGATATTACTGAGCAAAAACGGGTAGAGGAAGAATTGAAAGTGCGTAACATTGAACTCGATAATTTTGTATACAAAGTATCGCACGATTTGCGAGCACCCCTGTCTTCTGTATTGGGATTGGTAAATCTGGCGAGCCTCAAAGGCAACACCGACAATTTGGAAGAATACATACAGCGCATTGGACAAAAGGTAAAACAACTCGATCACTTCATCAGCGATGTATTAAGCCACTCTAAAAATCTGAAGCTGGAACTGAAAGTTGAAAAAATAGATTTACAGCAACTTATCGACAAAACATTTGCCGACTTAAACTATCTGAAAGGCGCTCACGAAATTGGTCGCGAGATTAGTATAGAAGGCAATGAGTTTTACAGTGATCCCTGGCGAATAGGCGAGATCTTCAGAAACCTCATATCCAATGCTATCAAATACCGCGATTTCAATAAAAACGATTCACACATACGCATCATGATTAAGATCGCACCTGACAGAGCCTCTATTTTGTTTGAAGACAATGGCATTGGCATTAGCAAAGCGGACCTTACCAAAATCTTTGATATGTTCTACCGCGCCAGCGAGCAATCAGACGGATCAGGTCTCGGTTTGTATATCGTAAAAAATGCAGTGGATAAGCTGGGTGGAATTTTGAAAGTAACCAGCGAAATTGGCAAGGGCACTTCTTTTGAATTAAAGCTGCCCAATTATACCTTAGCAGTTGATAACTAGCTCTTTCTTTGCATGACTCTGCACGAAGTTGTAAGCACACTCGATAAAAAAGAATTTTTACATCTGCCCATTCGGCTTTATAAAAATTCACCCCGCTGGATTCGTCCGTTGGACAAAGACGTTGAAAATGTTTTTGATCCGGAGAAAAATAAAACTTTTCGCCACGGAGAAGTAATTCGTTGGATTTTGAAAGATGCGCAGGGAACAACCATCGGCAGAGTAGCCGCATTTATCGATCAGAAGACGGTGAATAAAGGAAACGACCAGCCCACGGGAGGAATGGGTTTCTTCGAATGCATTGAAAATAAAGAAGCCGCTTTTATTTTGTTTGATCAATGCAAAAAGTGGTTGCAACAAAAAGGGATGGAGGCCATGGACGGCCCTATCAACTTTGGTAGCCGCGATCGTTGGTGGGGATTGCTGGTAGATGGGTTTGACCGCGAACCAAATTATCAATGCAACTACAATCCTACTTACTACAAAACTTTTTTTGAAGCGTACGGCTTCAAAACTTATTTCAATCAGTTTACTTTTGCCCGCAAAATTCAAGATCCACTCTCGCCCAAACTGGCACGCAAAGCCGAACTGATTGCGCAAGAAGATGGATATGAGTTTCGTCATTTGCGCAAAGACGAAATCAAAAATTTGGGTGAATACTTGCGCACCGTTTATAATAAGGCTTGGGCCAATCGGGCAGAAAACCCGGAGATCACCTCACAACAAGCCGCACTGATCGTGAAGCAGATGAAGCCCATCTTGGATGAGAAACTTTTGTATTTTGGTTTTTACAAAGGCGAACCTATTTCATTTTTTCTTTCGCTACCGGAAATCAATCAGATTTTCAAACATGTAAATGGCAAAGTCAACTGGTATGGCAAACTGGTTTTCCTTTGGTTTCAATGGCGCAAACTCAATACGAAAGCCTTCGGTATTTTATTTGGTGTAGTACCAGAGCACCAAGGCAAAGGAGCTGATGGCGCCATGATTAGTGCCGCCCGAAAGGTGTTACAAGAAGTCTATAAACGATATGTCGATTATGAAATGAACTGGATTGGCGATTTCAATCCGAAAATGATTAATGTGGTTGAACAAGTGGGCGGCTTCGTTTCAAAAACGCATATCACCTATCGAAAACTATTTGACGAGACCAAGCCTTTCAAAAGGCATCCAATTTTAAATTAACATGAAGAAGACAGAAGAAAAAGAAGAAACACGGTCGAGTTTTCTCTTCCGCAACTTATTCAAGGGGTTGGCATGGTTTGCCATTATCATTGTCGTATTCGTTTTATTGGAAGGCTATATCCAGCAAAACTTCAAAGAGCACATTGATACCATTCGGGCCAATCCGGGTATTTTATATGGCATCTACACAATTTCTGAAATTGTTTTCGGCATCCTCCCGCCCGAAATCTTTATGATGATTTGGATTTTGGACAACATCGACTTGAGTGGCTTCATTATCAACCTTACCATCCTCACGCTCATTTCGTATGCAGCCGGCATTTTAGGATACTACATTGGCAAAGTATTTTCGAAAACAAAATTTTATCAAGAGCGCATTCGCGAAAAATATTTGAAACAATATGAAGGCAAACTAAAAACCTATGGTGGCTACCTCGTTTTTGTAGGTGCCGTTACACCGGTGCCCTTCTCGGCCACCTGCATGTTGGCAGGCTCTGTGAATTTAAACTTCAAATACTTCCTGCTGATTTGCATTACACGCGTCATTCGCTTTGCCGGCTACGGAGCAGTAGTGTGGTACGCACCTGATTTGTTTAAAGATTTAACGAGCGGGTTTTAAAATCCATTTTTCCTTCATCACTGTTTCGATCTTGCTGAGGGTAAAATAAACCGGAAAGTGCTGATCGGTAGCCCAGCGTTCAAACAGATTTTTATAGAATGGGCTATTCACATCACCACTTTGGCCGGGCGTATTCGTAAACATCGTTTGATCCCAATCAGCCAAATCCACAGCTATTCGAAAACTAGCACCCGATGTCTGATTGTCGCTGTTGGTGGTCATGCCCGGTGTTGCTCCATTTCCTCCTCGAGGCAGAGGTCCCACTTCCAGTTTTTTTCGTAGTTCGGCATTCACTGCATTACTCAACGGGTGTTTGATCAGCACGTGATGATACGCAGATTGTCCGTAGTTCCATTTCAACATGTCATCGCCCAACTTCACATTCAAATCCTGAACGGCTTTTTCGAACGTTGATAGTAAAAATTGATCTCGTCCCGCCAAACGCTGGCTGCCAAAAATAGAATTGCCTTGTTGAATCCACTGGATTATTCGCGCCAGAGGAATATACTTGACCGAACTTTTCATTTGCTCCGGCACTGCCAATGAAAGAATGTCTTCCGTAATACGCTTCTCCCATGCTGCATAAATTCCGGCTTCGATAGACGAAGCACTCATTTCAAAATTCCATTTCAACAAAAGCTGTTTCGCTTGCTCTGCCTGAGGTAAAGTGGCTGAAAGATTGGTGAGCATCGGCACGAGTGTGCGAGCCGGAATAGACACATAATCAAATTGCAGTTGCATCATATCTTTCAACTCAAATTTTTTGCCGGAGCCCAGCACTTCGCGAATGCGATCACCGCGATACGAATCAGCCCACGTCCATCCTACCGCATTGCGATGAGGGTAGTTATTAGGAATCAAATTCTCATTGGCGGTAGCCCAAAAACCTTTAGATGGATTATACACGGAAGGCAATGATTGAATCGGTAAATATCCACTCCATTCATACCGACCATCACCTGGCACCGGAAGAAGCCCATTCCAATTTTTGCGAACAGGTGCCACACCGGCAGCCTGCCATCCAATGTTTCCCTTTTTATCGGCCCAGATCATATTCTCTCCGGGTATGTGATTATACGAGCAAGCTTTTCTAAACTCCTGCCAAGTAGTAGCCTGATCCATTCGCAAGCTGGAAAGATACGGTGCACTGCCAATCTCCATCCAACCACAACGCATCGCATAAGCGGTGTTACTTTCCTTGTCGAGGTATGTTACCGGGCCATGGCGTGTGTAGCGATGCTCCACATAAACTGAGGATCCACCCTTTACGCGAATGGTATCTTTAATCACACGCATGTCTTCCCACTTACCTTGATACTTGTATTGGTTTTGATTTTGTGGATTCAGCTGATACACATACAAATCTTCTGCATCAATATCAAAAATGGTGAGACCCCATGCCCCGTGCTCATTGTGCCCAATGGATACACCCGGAATTGTAGGTTCACCTCCGCCTACTACATTCCAACCAGGCGCGTTCAGATGAACCATGTAACGCAAAGAAGGTGCAGCAATAGCACGATGGGGATCGTTGGCCAATAGTGGAAATCCGCTTTTTGAAAGAGAAGGGCTAACGATCCAATTGTTGCTTCCGATTGTGGAGCGCTCGGTAGCCATCAAATGTTGGTAAGACTTCTCATCTGCGGAAGCTAAACTTTTGTATTCTTTCCAATCCAAATTAGCAGCGATGGAAATATCCGAAGGACTGAAAGTAAGCGGCTTGCGAAAGGCATCGTATAATTCAGTAACGGGCTTGCTCAACAAAGTAGCGTCAATAGAGGGATCCAATTTTAGTTGAGGCGTTCCCGGCTCAAACACGACCAACTCTTTTACTTTCACTTCGCCTATGGCAGCGACCCAACGGCCAAACTGAACTTCTTCTCCGATGTTTCCCAGCAATCCCTGATGCCTAGAGATGACCACATCAGCCGTCCACCGCTGCGGTTTGGTTTTGAGGAGCGTAAATTCCAAAGGCAGCAATTCGGGGTTTTCTTCTGTCGTTGCGATATAACTGTTAACCCCATCGGTAAAAGCCTGAATGATGGCAGCACCATGCGGATGGTAATGATTTAATTCCTTTTTTAAGTCGCCCCGAAAGCGAAACAAGCGAGTGCCCTGATCACGAAGTAGTTCTTTAGCTCCCAACAATTCCGCCATCGTGCCGGTGGCTTGCCTGCGCCAGATTTCAAATTGAAAAAGTCGGTCTTTGGCCGCACAGTATCCTTGCGCAAAAAACAAGTCATGTTCATTCTTTGCATAAATATGGTTAACACCAAACTCATCGCGAATAATTTCGACCGGCTGCTGAAGGCCGGCTACCGAAAGTTCATTTTTAGTCTGAGCCATTACCGCTGAAGCGGCAAAGCAAAAGATGATACATAGTTTTTTCATCGGGCGGATGGTTTTGTTTTTGGCTTCAAACCGTTTCATAAGAATTGCATAGCATTGATTATGGTGGGTAAGCAATTATAAGTTAATTCTTAAATTGAAATTTCAAGATGCTTTTGTGAGGAATGCAAACCGATGCAGGAAGAATGGTGGAATTTGAAGCAAAATAAAATTAGTTTCTTACAGCCCAACCCTTTACTTTTGCCCCGCAAATAATCATTCGTAAATTATTTGCCATGGCACTCGATTCTTCCAAATTTTTGTTCGAAGCACTCACCTATGATGACGTGCTTTTAGTTCCTGCTTACAGCGATGTACTTCCCCGCGAAACCGACCCGAGCGGTTATTTAACCAAGAATATCAAACTAAATATTCCAATCATATCCGCTGCGATGGATACCGTAACGGAAGCCGAATTGGCCATCAGCATGGCGTTGGAGGGCGGTTTGGGGTTCATTCATAAAAACATGTCAATCGAGGCGCAGGCCGATCAGGTGCGCAAGGTGAAACGCTCACAAAGCGGGATGATTCTCGATCCGGTGACCTTGCACATTAGTTCCACGGTTCGCGATGCTGAAAAAATCATGCGCGAATTCAAGATAGGAGGTATTCCCGTGATTGATGATAACGGAAAACTGGTGGGTATCATCACGAATCGCGATTTGCGCTTTCAGAAGAACATGGCCACTCCGATCGAGCAGATCATGACGAAAGAAAATCTGATTACTGCCCCTGAAGGAATTACATTAGAAAAAGCTGAACTCCTTTTACAGGATTATAAAATTGAAAAGCTGCCCATCGTTAACAAAAAAGGCAAACTGACCGGGCTTGTTACCTACAAAGACATTCTGAAAAAGAAAAACAAACCCAATGCCTGCAAAGATAAGTTTGGCAGATTGCGTGTGGGCGCTGCTGTTGGCGTTACCCCGGATATTCTGGATCGAATCGAGGCTTTGAAGAATGCCGGTGTGGATGTGATTAGCATCGATACGGCACACGGTCACTCCAAAGGTGTGATGGAAGCCGCCAAAAAAGTAAAAAAGAAGTATCCTTCATTGGAGTTGATTGTTGGAAATATTGCCACGGGTGAAGCCGCTCGGGCACTCGCCAAAATTGGTGTAGATGCTGTAAAAGTGGGCGTAGGTCCTGGTAGTATTTGCACCACACGAATAGTGGCCGGCATTGGTCTGCCGCAGTTATCGGCTGTTTACGAATCCGCGAAGGCGCTCAAAGGATCAGGCGTAAAAGCCATTGCCGATGGAGGTATTCGCTTCTCGGGCGACATCGTGAAAGCGCTGGCAGCCGGTGCCGACAGTGTGATGATCGGATCGTTGCTGGCCGGCACTGAGGAAGCACCCGGTGAATTGATCATCTACGAAGGCAGAAGATTCAAATCCTATCGGGGCATGGGCTCTCTTGAGGCCATGGAAGACGGATCAAAAGATCGCTATTTCCAGGATGTAGAAGACGACATTAAGAAACTAGTTCCTGAAGGAATTTCCGGTCGCGTGCCTTTTAAAGGTTCGGTTGCCGAAATTCTATATCAACTGGTGGGTGGCCTCAAAGCTGGCATGGGCTACTGTGGGGCAAAGAATATCGAGAAATTGAAAACAGCGAAGTTTGTAAAGATCACCGCAGCCGGTGTGCACGAAAGCCATCCACATGATGTAAGCATCACACGCGAAGCTCCGAATTATAGTAGAAAGTAATTTAAAGCCCTCCGTTAAAGGTTATTTATAATTATTATTGCAAAGCCAATCGTATGCCGATTGGCTTTTTGCTGGCTATTATGTTCAAAACCAAGGCTATTATCCGTTTGACTTCGCTGTCCGCAGCCATCAGCTGGGTAATCTTGGTATTTGCCGATATCACCGTGCTTTTCAGTGACATGAAGGCGCTCCCGCCCGATGTGCCAGTTTGGCTACCACGTGTCATGCTCGACTTGTACGTGGTTTCTCTCTTCTATTATTACAAGTTTCGGATTGAGCGTGATGAGGGCTTAAATTTTACTGACCTGCTTTGGAAAGTATTCGCGACAGGATTGATTGCCACCGTGATTTCGCTGGCGGTGCGGTTAGTCCTTTTTCTGCTGGGAAGCACCAAGCTGTCTACCAATGTTCTGTTTATTGATTTCGTTTATCAGATCAACCTCGCGCTTTTCATCAACTTTTTGCTGGCGGCTTTCACCTGCTGGAAACGCCTGATCTTATACCAAAAATCAAAATGGCTGATTCGTGCGTGGCTGGTGTTTGAATTCTTGTTGTTGGGCATTCTGCTCTATGATAGCATTCATGTAGCATTATCAGAGGCCATCTCCACCATTGCCATCGTACTCACCAGCTTATTGGGGTTGGTGCTTTCCGCCAACATGCGGTGGGTTGCCTATCTTAACTTTAAACAAAAATGGACAAGTTTGCTTTTGCTCCTGTTGTCCATTTTCTATCTCGTTTATTTTCTCTATTCGGTTACAATCTGGTCAGACCAAATCACACAGCAATCCGGTGCATTTGTCAGTTTCCAAAGCCATGTCTTCAACATTGCGCTGCTAGCCTTTGTGCTTACCTATATGTCGTTTTCGTTTTTGGTGGTGTTGTTCAATTTACCTACCTCCTCGGTGTTTGAGCAAAAACTGGAAGAGGTCGTTAACTTTCAACGCATCAGTCAGTCCATTCAAACCGAACAAAGCGAAGAGAGCGTTTACAATATTTTGTTGGAAAGCTCCGTGAGTTCGGTGTTTGCCGATGCAGCCTGGCTGGAGATAAAAGGCGCTGCCAATGAGCAGCGATTGTTTACCTATCAGATCACCGAAAAGGAAACGAAAGAAATTCACACCCATCTTGAGAAACACAAAATCAAAGGTGCACTCGATCAAAGCAGCGATAAAACTAAAAATCTCTCCAAGCATCTGAGTTCGTTAAAGAGCACACGCTTCCGCTCATTACTTGCTTTTCCGATTAAAGTAAAAGACGAAACCATCGGCACTTTGGCCTTGCTGAAAGAACTACCGGAAGGATTCAATAAAGAGATGACGCGCATTGTTTCCGCTTTCGCGAATCAGGCCGGTATCTCTATTGAGAATTTCCGATTGATGGAAGAAGCTTTTCAAAATGCACGCTACAAAGAGGAATTAAAAATCGCGAAGACGGTGCAGCAAAGTTTGCTGCCCACCCGACTTGAACAGCATGCCGATTTTGAAATATCGGCTTTCTCGGCTTCAGCCGATGAAGTGGGTGGTGACTATTATGATACACTGCGCATCAGCGATCATGAAATTGCGCTGATCATTGCCGATGTTTCAGGGAAAGGAACTACGGCAGCATTCCACATGTCACAGATGAAGGGTATCTTCCATAGCCTGGCACAACTAGGCCCCAACCCGCGCGATTTTATGGCCAAAGCAAATAAGGCCTTGGTGTTTTGTTTGGAACGTGGCTCATTTATTTCCGCCACCTATTTTGTGATCAACACCGAAAGCAAAAAAGTGTTTTACTCGCGGGCGGGTCATTGCCCTGTGTTGTTATACAAATCCTCCAAACAAAAGGCAGAGTTTCTCAAAGATAAAGGCACTGCCTTAGGAATGGTACGCAGCCAAGACTACCGCAATTTTGTAGAGGACAATGAATTTGCCTATGAAGCGGGGGATGTGATGATTTTGTATACCGATGGTATTACCGAAGCGAAAAACAACAAAGGCGAAGAGTTTGGCAACGAAAGGCTAGCCGAGGTACTACAAAATAATGCAGAAAAAAGTTCCAAAGAAATTGAAGAAAGTGTAATTAGTACACTTTATAAATTTTCGGGATCAGAAGATATTAATGATGATTACACGTCTATGACGGTAAAATTCAGATAAGCATAAACATAAAAAAACCTTAACCGTTACAACTACATGGTTCACATTAAAAGACTACAAGAAGTCGGAGCTGACATCATTGCCGTAGTAGGTGAAATTGATGCAAGTTCTTCCATTGAGTTGGATTTGGCGATTGCCAAAAGTGTGGGTGAAGGATATAAAAAAATACTGGTCGATTGTCAGGCTTTGGAGTACATATCCTCTGCCGGGTTGGGTGTGTTTATGTCGTATATCGAAGAATTGAGAGATAAAAATATCAGTTTCGTGCTGTTTGGCATGAAAGAACGTGTGCTTAACACCTTCAGCATTTTAGGATTGGCTGATTTGTTGAACATTCGGGAAAACAAACAAGAAGCGAAAAAACTAGCCGATGAGCTATCAGTATAACACCGGGTGTAGCCTGAACAACTTAAAGGGCGTGCGGGAATTTATCCGCAGGTCGCTGGACGGACAAGAAGTGTCTGATCTGGAGTTGGGCGCTATTGTGCTGGCGCTGGACGAGATGTGCTCTAATCTGATGATTCATGCCCATCATTGCAATCCGGATCACTTTATTGCGTTAAATATCCACATCCCCGTAAAGGGACAATTCATTTTTGAGATTATAGATGATGGATCTATGTTTGACATCAATCAGTTTCAGGAGCCTAAACTGGATAATCTGGTGCACGAAAAGCGCAAGGGAGGCTTGGGTATACGTTTGGTTAAGTCCATTATGGACAAAATTGAATACCTGCACGAAGGCGGCAAGAATGTGTGCCGGCTAACCAAAACCATCTGAATGACCCCATAAGGGCGTTCGATCTCTAGATTTTTACCCTTATTTTTGCGACCTAAATTTTATCATACATGCGAAAGCTGTGTTTCCTTTTATTCTCATTGTTGGCAACGGTTGGTTTGGCGCAAGAAAAGAAATCCGGTAAGCCGGTGGCGGTTTTTACGGTCAATAAAGTGCCTACGTATACCGATGAGTTTGTTTATCTCTACAAGAAAAATCACCAAAACAAACCGGAAGATTTTACAGAAACCAAAATCAATGAATACCTCGATTTGTTTGTCAACTTTAAGCTGAAGGTGGCTGAGGCAAAAGCCATGGGCTTGGATACAACCGCCAAGTTTATCAAAGAATTGAACACCTACCGGGAAGATTTAAAAAAACCCTATAGAGCAGAACCTGATTTACTGGAGAAACTGACAAAGGAAACCTACCAGCGACTCACCGAGGAAGTACGGGCATCACACATTCTAATTTCAACTACCCCGGAGTCAAGCCCGTCAGATACTGCCAACGCCTACAAGAAAATTTCGGACATTAAAAAACGTATTGAAGGCGGTGAAGACTTTGAAAAACTGGCGCGCGAGCTTTCCGAAGATCCCAGTGCGAAAGTGAATGGTGGCGATCTCGGTTATTTTACATCCATGCAAATGGTTTATCCTTTTGAACTGGCGGCCTACAACACAAATGTGGGAAGTCTTTCTTCTATTGTGCGCACCCGATTTGGTTATCATTTACTGAAAGTGACTGACAAAAAGCCCGCCAGAGGCGAAGTAGAAATTTCACACATCCTTTTGCGCGCTGCCAATCCGGATGACACCAAAATAAAAAATACAGCCTTTGAAATTTTTGATCAGTTGAAAGCAGGCCGAAGCTGGGACGACCTCTGCAAAGAATTTTCGGATGATGGTAATACAAAAAACAGTGGCGGAAGACTTCGTCCCTTTGGCGTAGGAGCTCTTGCTTCGGTGCCGGAATTTGAAAACACAGCTTTCAGCATGCAAAAACCGGGCGACATCAGTGATCCATTTAAGTCTGCCATTGGCTGGCACATCATTCGATTAGAGAAAAAAATTCCGCTTCCTTCCTATGCGGAAATAGAATCTTCCCTCAAACGAAAAGTAGCACGCGATGAGCGCCTGCAAGTTTCGCAGAAATCCATGGCGAGTAAAAGACGAAAAGATTTTCAGTGGTCAGAAATTCAAGAAACTAAAAAGCTGGTTTTTGCAACAGCCGATTCAACTTTGACAAAAGGAAAATGGGTGAAGAAATGGAGCGAGGAGGAAAATAAAAAAACGCTCTTCACCATTGGGACAAAAAAATACACCACTGGAGATTTCGCAGTCTATGTTCGAAAAAAACAAGCCCCTTCAGACGTAAGCCCTGCTATCTACATGGATCAGTTGTACCTGAATTTTGTGGATGAAAAGGTGAACGAAGTAGAAGAAGAAAAATTATTGCGCGAAAAGCCGGACTTCAAAAACCTGCTGAATGAATACTACGAAGGGATTTTGTTCTTTGAAATCATGGAGAAAGAAATCTGGAACAAGGCTTCTGCCGATTCAACGGGGCAACAAACGTTTTATCAGTCACATTTGGAGAAATACAAAGCCGGAGATCGTGTGGAGGCCCGCATATTCATGGCGACTGATAAAAGTGTGATTGAGGCCTTTCGAAAAAAGGTAGAAGCAGGTGATTCCATTAAAAATGAGGACATCAAAAAATTTAAGTCAGTACAACCTTTACGCAACTATGAAAAAGGGGAAAGCAAAGTGGTCGATAAAATCACCTGGGCGGCCGGATTGTATGAAGTGGAACTAGACAAGAATTATTATCTTGTAGAAGTCGCTCGTCTGGTAGCTCCCGGAATCAAAACTTTTAATGAAGCTCGCGCATCTATTATTACGGACTATCAGGCTGAATTAGAAAAGATGTGGTTGGCAAACCTGCGAAAGAAATACCCCGTGGCAATCAACAAAAATGGAAAAAAGGCAGTGCTGAATACATTAGTTAAGAAATAAATGACAGCAATCAATCGGTTTGGATTTAGAAGCTTTTGGGTGGGGATTGGCATCAGTTGCCTGGTTGCTTCGTGCGACCTGATCCGCATGAAAAAAGGGGATTCATCGGCCGATCAGCAACGCAAAGCCATCGCCCGGGTAAACGATGCATATCTCTATTTAGATGAACTGAATGGCATTGTGCCCGCCACTGCCAACAAGGAAGATAGTACAGCCCGAATCTCCTCATATGTAAACAGTTGGATCCGAAAGCAGTTGTTGTTAAATGAAGCCGCTAAAAATATTGATATCAATGAAGCCGAGGTGGAACGCAAAGTGCTGGATTATCGCTATAGCCTGATCGGGTACGAGTTTCAAAATTATTACATCAAAAAAAACCTGAACGATAGTATTTCACCGGCAGAAATTGAGGAATACTATAAAGGCCATCTGGACAATTTTGTGTTGAAACAAAACATTATACAAGGCACTTATATCAAAGTAGCCAAAACGGCACCTCGCATTCAGCGCATTAAAGAATTGATGTACTCAACCAAGCCTGCCGATCAGAACGAATTAAAATCGTATTGCTTGCGGTTTTCGGAAGCGTACCAGCTCCCGGATTCTACCTGGATAGAATTTGATAAGTTAACGGCCAATTCGCCCCTGGCCGAAATACCGAACAAGATTCAGTTTCTGCATAATTACCGGTTTTACGAAACCAGCGATGAAGGGTACTTGTATTTTCTCAAGATTGACACCTATAAAATATCCGACAATGTTTCACCTCTGGAATTTGTTCAAGAGGACGTCAAAAACATTATTTTAAACAAAAGAAAAGTAGAACTTGCCAAAAAATTGGAGGACGAGGTATATGAAAATGCTGCTAAACGAAAGGATTTCGAGGTTTTTAACCGTTAGTTTACTCTCTGTAAGCATGGCTTTATCGGCCATTGCCCAGGAAAAGGAGAAAACAGGCTTCGTTGTCGATAAGATTATCGCCAAAGTAGATAACTACATCGTGATCAAATCCGAGCTAGAATCGGCCTATCAGGCTTATCTGGCGGAAGGAAACGCGAATTCAGATGAAGGGAGATGTCAGCTTTTCAATCGGTTAATCATGAATAAGTTGATGGTGGCCAAAGCGGAGATCGACTCCGTTATTGTAACGGATTTGGAGGTAGACCAAAATACCACCCAACGGATGAATGCCATCCTTCAGAATTCAGGTAATTCACCGGAAGAATTGGAGAGAAGGTATGGCAAGAGTTTGGAACAAATTCGGGTTGAATTAAGAGACCAAATTCGCGAACAATTATTAGCACGCGAAATGACCGGCAGGATCACCAAAGACATCAAAATTACACCGGCTGAGGTGAAGCGGTTCTTCAATAAAATCCCGAAAGACAGTTTGCCTTTTTATTCATCGGATGTAGAAATTGGTCAGATCGTTAAAAATGTGAAGATCAGTAACTCACAAAAAGAAGAAGCCAAAAGAAAACTCAGCGAAATTCGCGATCGAATTTTAAATGGGGAAGACTTTAACACCTTAGCGCAAAAGTATTC
The DNA here is from genome assembly GCA_021300095.1 of Flammeovirgaceae bacterium. Taxonomy (GTDB): domain Bacteria; phylum Bacteroidota; class Bacteroidia; order Cytophagales; family Cyclobacteriaceae; genus ELB16-189. Next base: position 43,258 of record JAJTHV010000022.1, read on the forward strand.
GGAAGACCCCAGCGTAAAAGCCAATGGTGGTGAAATGGGCTTTGTAGGACGCGGACAGATGGTGCCTCAATTTGAAGCCATGGCTTTCAAATTACGTAAAAACGAAATCTCTCAACCATTTGAAACGGCCTTCGGTATTCACATTATGCAGTTGATCGACCGCAGAGGCAATGAGTACAATTCGCGTCACATCTTATTGCAAGGCATTCCATCAAGTGATGATGTAAAGCGTGCTGAAAAGTACTTAGACAGTTTGAGATCCCGCATTCTCAACGACAGCATCAAGTTTGAATATGCTGCAAAAGAATATTCCGATGACATGGGAACAAAAGGTCATGGTGGTTATTTTACCGATCCGGACGGAGGCATTCACGTATCCCTTCGGGAAATTGATCCGGTAGTTTACCTCGCGCTGGATACCATGAAGGTAGGGCAAATCAGTAAACCGCTTACCTATCGCTCGGAAGATGGTAAAGATGCCGTGCGTGTACTCTATTTCAAAGCGAAGATACCACCACACCAAGCTAACTTAAAAGACGATTGGCATCGCATTCAATCTGCGGCATTGGCTGAGAAAAAAGATAAAGTGATTGGCAAGTGGTTCAACAAATCCAGACAAGACGTTTTCATCAATATTGACCCCTCGTATAATTATTGTAAAATCTTAGAGTAAATTCCAACTTAAAATTCAGGGTATCTCTTATCTTGAGTAGCTGAATTTGGATTTCTTAATCTGTAAAAAATGGCCAAACAATATTCCAACGATGTAGAAGCAGCCGATGCGCTGGCAAAAGCCTATCAGGACTTACGCAGTGAAATCGCGAAAGTAGTAGTAGGACAGGATGAAGTGGTGAAGCTGGTTCTTACCGGAATTTTTTGTCAGGGTCACTCGCTTTTAGTTGGTGTGCCCGGATTGGCGAAAACACTATTAGTGCAAACCATTTCCAAATCTCTCGACTTGCACTTCAAGCGCGTGCAGTTTACTCCGGATCTAATGCCTTCGGATATTGTAGGTGCAGAAACGATGGACAAGGAACGCAACTTCCAATTTGTGAAAGGTCCCATTTTTGCAAATATTATCTTAGCGGATGAGATCAACCGGACTCCTCCGAAAACCCAAGCAGCGCTCTTAGAGTCGATGCAGGAGTATGCTGTAACCATTGCGGGAAATAATTATCCGTTACCGCAACCTTTCTTTGTGTTGGCGACACAAAACCCCATCGAACAAGAAGGAACCTATCCCCTTCCAGAAGCACAGTTGGATCGCTTTATGTTCAATATCTTTTTGGACTATCCCAGCTACCAGCAAGAAATCAACATCGTAAAAAATACGACTGCCGATTTCACACAACAGGTTACTAAAATTTTATCTGCAGAAGATATTATTGCATTTCAACATCTCGTGCGGAGAGTGCCTATTGCCGACAATGTGGTTGAGTATGCTGTGAAGCTTGCACAAGCTACACGTCCCGGCAAAAATGGCTCCGCTGTTTCCAACGAATGGTTGGAGTGGGGTGCTGGTCCGCGGGCTTCTCAATTTTTAGTTTTAGGAGCTAAGTGCAATGCTCTTATCAACGGCAAATACTCTCCCGATATCGAAGATGTGCAGGCCGTAGCGAAACCGGTACTACGCCATCGCATCGTGCGCAACTTCAAAGCAGAAGCCGAAGGAATTTCGGTGGATGGTATTATTGAGAAGTTGATGGCTTTGTAGGCATCCAAAAAAAATCCTCCGCTTTCGGAAAACCCGTAAAGACTTGTTGAATAAAATCATTCGGAATGGTGAGCTTCCGTTTGGTCATGTCAATCCAGGCACCATCCATGTTAATGATTGCTGCAATGGTTCGGTCTTCTTTATAAATATGATGGCGAATGCTCCACCGCGAAAAATCGGCAGTAGCTTTTGTTACCACTAAATCCACGGAGACCTTATCTTCGAATTTGATCTCGCGCTTAAACAATGCTTCCTCCCGAAAAAGAATCGGCCCGATTCGAAGTTCTTCAAATTTTAAATTGGTAAGCCCTTGTTGCGAAAAACAAGCGATGCGCGTGGTAGCTCCATAATCATAATATGCCGAATGACGCAAATGCCGGTTTTGATCGATGTCTGACCAGCGCACCTGAATGGGTATTAAAAAAGTTGTCATACTTTAAATTTCTAATTAATTAAATCCCTAACAACGGGAATGGATTTTATCTCTCCCAAACCATCAATATGCAACGCATAGAAGCGCAATACTACATCCAATAAATTTCTTCGCTGCACCTGATTCATTCCAATAGGTGCAGAATAATCTGCGTAAAGCAATTGCTCTAAAATAATTTCTTCGGCATCATCGGCATAAAAAGGTGTTAAAATCTCGGTCGTTTGGCTGGGGCCGAATCCGAGTAAACGACTGAGCTTAATCAAAAAAAGCAAATGGAAATTTTCTACTTGAATGGGCTCCTGATCCAATGTGATAAATGATTCGAATAGAAACTGACACAACTCCTGTGAATGGGTTTGTTCTTTTACAGACTTATTGATCATCTCCGTTAAAAAAAGTGCCACTGTTGATTTCTTAAAATCGGAAGTGATGGTTTGGTATGGATGCACACATCGCACTTCCTTTAGGCGTAAGATGTTGGCGTTTTCTTTATGATACACAACCAGATCGAGGAGTGTAAGCGGTTGATACAGTGCTATTTTTCCTTTGCCTGATTTACTTCGGGCACTATTCACCATGTACGATTGCAAGCCCAACTGTTCGGTAAAAATCGTAACGATAATCGATGACTCTGCGAATTTGGTATACCGAAATACAATGCCTTTTGTTTTTAGCAACATGGGTTTGCTAGTGCTTCGTTGGTTTGGCTTCTTTCATTCCTTCCACAAAAGACTTTCTGTTACGCGCTTCGTATTTATCTTTTTCACCCAATAGTACTTGTGATTTGTTTTCAGAGAGGCGAAAGGAGAATGAAGCCAGCTCACCGGTTTGCGCGCAGATAGCGTGCACTTTGGTGACAAATTCCGCGACAGCGAGTAAGTTGGGCATGGGGCCAAACGGCTTGCCTTCATAATCCATATCGAGGCCCGCCACAATTACACGCTTTCCCGCATTAGCCAGCGAATTACAAACTTCTACGATGGCATCATCAAAAAATTGAGCCTCATCAATCCCCACTACATCGCAATCACCAGCAAGCAACAAAATATCTCCGGCAAAGTTGACGGGAGTAGACCGAATTTCGCGCTCACTGTGCGACACGATCTTCTGGTCATCGTAACGTTTGTCAATCGCAGGCTTAAAAATTTCCACCTTTTGTTGGGCAATCAATGCGCGATTGAGCCTCCGAATAAGTTCTTCCGTTTTACCGGAAAACATGCACCCACATACCACCTCAATCCAGCCGTTCTTTTCGGCTCGGGTATTGCGACCAATGTGCGGTTCTATAAACATATTGCAAGGTAAAAATTAGCCGGAACTTGAATAGGGTTCGTCAGATCAATCATCATATTTTAGATGAGGCAGTTTGCCCTCGTCCGGGACACGCACGGCCAAATCACCTAAGGCTTTCGCCTGACATGCCAGTCGCTCATTGCCGGACAGCTTTCCCTCCTGTTCATAGCGAATCTCAGCGGCTGTTTTCTCCGAGATTTGCTCAAATCCCTTCACAACGATCAATTTACAAGTAGTGCAACGCCCTTTGCCTTCACAAGCGTGCATCCAGTCCACCCGCTCATTTTGGAGAGCCGCCAAAATAGAACGAGATTGTGGGTGAATATTCACCTCTTTTCCACTCAGGTTTTCAATTACTATCTTTGCCATCTTTAGAACGCACCTTGATCAATCTTTATGGACGAAAAAATCAGCTCACAAGCAATCGGACAATATAGCGAGCATTATGCTTCTAAATTAGCCGATCAGTTTTTTAGTAAGAAAGAAACGATCAGCGGCCCTGAAATACTCACGCTCTGCGAAATAAAGCAGGTAAATATGTTCATCATTCGCGAGTTGATGCACGCCTGGAAACAGGAATCTGAAAAACTAAAGAGCCCTTACTTCGACTATCAGGCACCTGCAGTGAAGGATGCGCTGGCGCAATTTCAAAATACGCTCTCAAACCATATCTCGGTGAGCCGGAAAGATTTTGTGCCGCTTTTGGAATCAGCCGTAACGAAAACCATTTATTTGATCATGGCACCCTATGATTTCTATTCAGAAACATTGGATCGCTACGGCAAAGGGTATCTCAAAACCGAATATCTGAAAGGTGAAGTAAAATATTTGCGGATCAATCAGGCTCCCCTGGAACGTCTGGTCTCTAAGCTGGAAGAACAAAAAATCGATGTGCTTACCGGCAATGAAGCATTTGGCATGCTCGACTCAATATTAGAGGAGGTTAATTTTACACCCGAAGACTTTGAAGGCTTTATCGGACAATTTTCGAAATTAGTTCCACTGCGGGTGGACAGATTGTTTGAAGCGCGGAATGTTGTAAAACAACCGGAAGTAAAAAAAACCGAACCCGTAAGACCAGAACCTGTAAAACCGGAGCCGGTGAAAGCAGAGCCAGTCGTAAAAGAAAACAAACCAACATTGGCCGAAAATCTGGCACGCCAAAAAACTACTAAACTAAAGGATAGTCTCACGATCAATCAAAAATTCATGTTCACCAAAATTCTTTTTAAAGGTGACTTTGAGATTTTTTCTGAAACAATTGATCGATTGGATTCTTTTGAAACGCTTAACCATGCGCTAGCCTTTTTAGGAGACCACTACCCAGACTGGGATCGTGAAAGCGAAGAGTACGAAGAGTTTTTAGAAGTGCTGGAAAAGCGGTTTTCCTAAAAACTTGATCATTAGAGAATAAGTATTATCTGTAATCAAAGATTTTCTTTAACTTTAATTACCATGGAAAACAACTTAACTATAAAAGGACGTGTGATTGAACAAATGGATGATAATGAGTTTTTTCATTTCTGTCAAGAAAATTCCGGGTTAAAGTTTGAACGTGATACAAAAGGTCAAATTGTCATTATGTCGCCTACAGCAATTTTATCCGGTGATCGAAATAGCGAAATCAATTACCAGTTGAGAGCTTGGAACAAAAGAGAAAAACGAGGAAGAGTTGTAGATTCTGATACTGGCTTTTATCTCAAAAATGGTGCGATGCGAAATCCGGATGCTGCATGGATACGTAACCAACAATTCTCCCAGTTAGCTGAAAACGAAATCAACCGATCCTTCGCACACATTTGTCCTGATTTTATCATCGAACTTAAATCCTATTCAGATTCAATTGAAGCGCTCAAAGGAAAAATGAATGAGTGGATTGAGAACGGGTGTAAATTGGGTTGGTTAATGGATGTCGATAATGAAGTAGTTTATATCTATGAGCAAGGTAAGCCTGAGCGCACCCATAAAGGTTTCGATAGTACACTTTCTGGCGATCCGATCTTGCCTGGATTTGAATTCGAACTAGCTGAGCTACGATTTTAGTTTATCGAAAAGTAACAATTCAATTAACCCTGTTTCTTCTAAATCCTTTGCAACACTTCTCCGCGGTGTGCATCCAATTTTAAAAGGATAAACAGCAAGATTGTAAAGCCCCATAGCGAAGACCCGCCATAGCTAAAGAAGGGCAAAGGGATTCCAATAACCGGAAACAATCCGATCGTCATGCCGATATTGATGGCAAAATGAAAAAACAAAATACAGGCTACACTATACCCATATGATCGCGCAAAACGACTCTTCTGTCGTTCCGCTAGAAAGACCACCCGAAGCATCAGAGCCACAAAAAGCGCCACGACAACCAAACTTCCAATCCAGCCAAATTCTTCTCCGATCGTGCAAAAGATAAAATCGGTGCTTTGTTTGGGAACAAAATCAAATTTAGTTTGGGTGCCTTTTAAAAATCCCTTTCCTAGAAACCCTCCACTGCCAATAGCAATTTTCGATTGTGTCACATTCCAACCAACTCCCAACGGATCAATATCCGGATCGATCAATACCATTACACGATCTCGCTGATGCTTTTTTAAAACTTTATTGACTGCGTAATCCACACTTTCGATCACTCCGCTAATCAAGAGTGCTCCGATGGTGAGAATTAAAATTCGTTTCAATTTCTTCTTGCCAAAATAAATCAAGATGAACAGCACTACTAAAATAGCTCCATGCAAAAAAAGTTGGTTCGGCACCAGAAGCGTAAGAATAAAAATGAAAGCTGCACAAATACCTACTATCAGAATAAAAGGCGACATTCCTTCGCGATAGAAAACCAACACAAAAGAAGTAAATACCAATGCAGTACCGGTATCTTTCTGTAATTGAATCAAGAGAATCGGTACGCCAATCAAAGCAAACAAGATTGCCTGATTGCGCAAGTTGTCCATCCGAAAACCAACAGACCCGATGAATTTTGCAACGGCCAAAGCGGTGATAAATTTAGCAAACTCGGAAGGCTGCACACCAAAAGAACCAATACCAATCCATGCTTTATTACCGCCTACTTCCTTTCCAATAAGTGGCACCATGAACAGCACAACCAAAATCAATCCATAAAATACGTAGGCAAATGTTTCATAGAAGCGCATGTCGATGATGATGATCGCTAGAACAATCACAGCCGATGCCGCAATAAACATTAACTGCCTGCCAGAGCTAAGTGATAAATCCCAGATAGTTTGGTTAGCTGTCTCATCATAAATCGCGGCAAAAATGTTTAGCCAGCCTAAAATGACCAGAGCCATGAACAATAAGATGGTTGTCCAATCTAAACTTCCGCTTATATCATCATCGCGTCTCATCGGGCTTTATCCAAAAATTTGCCGGCTAGCACATAATCCTCGATGAACTGCCGTTTTGTTTTTCCATACAAATACTTTTCAATCATCAAGCTCGCGATAGAGGCTGCCGCGCGTGCACCTTGGCCTGCATCTTCTACATATACCGCTATGGCAATTTTTGGATTATCGCGGGGAGCAAATGCGATAAACACTGAGTGATCGGGCAATGGATCATTTTGCACAGTTCCTGTCTTTCCACACACCACTACATCTGCCAAGTGTGCCCGGTATTGACCCGTACCGGCATCCACAACTTGCTGCATAGCATCCACCGCCACTTTAAAGTAAGATGAATCAATGGTTGTATAGTGCCGCTCTAAATATTGTGGAAGTGGCTTTCCATTTTTACCCACCGACTTGATCAAGTGCGGAACATAATAATAACCACGATTGGCAATGGTGGCTGCAAAGTTGGCCATTTGTATAGGCACTACTAAATTTTCTCCTTCGCCAATTGCAATGGAATAAATATTTGAAAATTTCCAAGGTCGATTATTATACGCGCGATCGTAGTATTCCGGAGTAGGAATCAGTCCGTCTTTTTCATTGGGCAAGTCGATACCCAAATTTTTTCCAAAGCCAAAACTGTGAATGTGTTTGTTCCATTCTTTCAGACCAATGCGCGTATCTTCGAACGGTGAACTAGAAATATTCTTATTCAACATTTTACGCAGCACATTAAAAAAATAGGGATTGCACGAATTGGCAATAGCACCTCTCAAATCCTGATTGTCATGGCCGGCATGGCAGCCTATCAATGACTTATCACAACGGAATCGCGTTTCCGGAGTGATGACGCCCTCCTGCAGAGCAGACATCGCCTGCGCAATTTTAAAAATAGATCCGGGCCTGTATTGCGCCATCAGCGGACGATTGAAAAGCGGCTTCATCGAATCATTGCTGATGAGCCTGAAATTAGAACTGTAATTTTTACCGGTGAGTAAGGTGGGGTCATACGAGGGGCCGGAAACAAGTGCGAGCACTTCGCCTGAAGATGGTTCTATGGCCGCAATACTTCCGGCTTTGCCGCGCATCAACATCTCTCCATATTGTTGCAAATCCAAATCGATGGAGGCAATCAAATCCTGGCCAGGCACCGAAAGGGTATCATACGCTCCGTTTTTAAATGAACCCTTTTCTACGCCTTTTACATTTCGCAATTTGAAGCGCACACCTCGCTTGCCACGCAACTGTTCCTCATAAAATGATTCAATACCACTTTGTCCGATGTAGTCGCCCTGCCGATAAATTTTTTCTTCATCACTATCCAATTTGTCTTTGGATATTTCGCTCACATAGCCCAACGCATTTGCCAATGCTTTTGTGCTATAGGCGCGAGTTGTTCGAGCTTCGATATAGAAACCTGGGAATTCATCAAGGCGGTCTTGTACTTTCGCGAAATCTTCGTTTGAAAGCTGATCGATAAAAAGTGTGGGCTTTACAGGCGAATATTCTTTCCGCGCTTTCATTTCCAAAAAGCGCTTACGCAATTCCTCTCTGGAAATTTGAAACACCTCACAAAAACGGGTTGAGTCAAAATTCTTTACATCTTTTTGAATGACGGTCACATCGTACTCGGGTGTGTTGTAAACAATCAACTTACCATTGCGATCGCTGATCAATCCCCGGAAGGGATATTCTACTTGGCGTAAGATGGCATTGCTATCGGCCAACTCCGCATATTTGTTGTCGAGCACTTGAATGAAAAAAAGCTTGATAAGGAAGACGATCCCCACCAACACAAATACCAATTGCAGTATTTCGCGTCTACCTTCGTTCATCGTCTTCGTTCAATAGAAAAGTATTGCAGAATCAGCACCACCGAAAGTGTAAACATCAGGCTCATCAGCACTTTGAGTAATGTAAATCCAAATCGTGAAAAACCGGCAGCCTCCACAAAAAATAAAATAAAGTGGTGGACGAAAAGTAGTGGGATGCAATAAATCAAAAACCATTGCAACCCATTGGATGCTAACGTGGGCGTCACTCCGGAATCGTAACCACCCTGCGGAGTAATAACCCCTAACCAATAATTTCGCACATAGCCAATGGCTACTAGCGCCATCGCATGCAGGCCCAGACTATCATAAAATATATCGATCGTAAAGCCCAACAGAAAACCGGCCAGCATGAGTAAGAGATTATTGGTTTCAACCGGCAACAACAAGATGAAAACAACATAGAGAAAACAGAAGGCGGTGTTGAATAAAACCAGGTTTTTCAATAGCAACACTTGCACAAGTGCATACACAAAGAACAGAAAAAAATGAATGACGCCTGACTTACTCATTTACGTATTCCTTTGGTCAATACTTCGAGCGAATCCTGCTCTGCTCTTAAATTACTTTTCACAACCTCTACAAAAGCAAGCCTGCTAAAGTCTTGCGCCAACTCTACTTTGATCTGATGAAAAGGCGACTCCTCACTTAATTTAACATCTTTAATCACTCCGATCAATATTCCTTCCGGAAACACAGCGTTGTAGCCGGAAGTGACAATGGTATCGCCTACCTGCGGACTAACATGTCGGGGGATGTATCGTAAATCAATGAATCGCGGGTCGAATCCATCCCACTGCACCGTGCCGAAATGACCGGTACGTTTTATCTTACTGGAAACATGATCATCGATATTTAAAAGTGAGATTAAGACTGCGTGGTGATCTGAAACGGATTTGACTTTGCCGATAGCCCCTTGCTGACTAATAACCGCCATCCCGGGTGCTAAACCATGCGCTGTACCTTTATTGATGGTTATAAAATTTTTATACTGATTGGTGGAGTTGTTAATCACATTGGCGCTGATGTACTCAAACCGATTGATGATGGCGGCATTTTTTAGTTGACTCAAACCATACTCCTCAATCAACTGGGTACGCTCATCCAATTGTTTTCGTAATGCCGCGTTCTCTCCGGCCAATATCGTGTTGATATCACGCAGCGAAAAATACTCTTTAATGTTTTGCGAAGTGCTGATGATGCTGGCCGCAATTTGATTTGAGCTATTAAAATACCGGGTACTTTGGTACTGATTGTTTTCCACCACCATCCAAACACAAAACAACTGCAATAAAAGAAACGTAAAGAATGCCCTATATTGGTAAATGAATTTAAAGAGCCGTTCCATCTACTAGGTCATCAATACTTTCCGATAGTGGTTTAAATTTTTAAGAGCAGCGCCTGTGCCACGCACTACGGCACGAAGCGGATCATCGGCTACGTGAATGGGTAACTTGGTTTTCAATGACAAGCGTTTATCCAAACCGCGAAGCATTGCACCACCACCCGTTAGGTAGATTCCTTGCTCATAGATGTCGGCTGAAAGTTCTGGAGGTGAAAGCTCCAACGCCTTTAATACTGCTTCTTCCAGTTTTGAAATGGATTTATCCAAAGCGAAGGCTACTTCCGAGTAGGAAATTTTAATGGTTTTGGGAATACCCGTCATCAGGTCTCTTCCTCTAATTTCATAATCATCCGGGCCGTCATCAAGTTCAGTTAATGCCGAGCCTACTTCAATCTTTACGCGCTCAGCTGAGCGTTCGCCAATCAACAGATTGTGCTGTCTGCGCATGTAATCCAAAATATCTCTGTTGAATGTATCCCCAGCAATGCGAATTGACTGATCACACACAATACCGGATAAGGCGATTACAGCAATATCCGTTGTTCCTCCACCGATATCCACAATCATATTTCCGATGGGTTGTTCGATATCGATGCCGATACCGATGGCAGCCGCAATCGGTTCATGAATCATGTACACCTCTTTGGCATTGGCATGTTCGGCTGAATCGCGAACGGCACGTTTCTCTACTTCCGTGATGGCGGAAGGAATGCAAATCACCATACGCAACGAAGGCGGGAATAATTTTTTTCCCGTGTCGATCAATTTGATCATTCCACGGATCATCATTTCAGCGGCATGGAAGTCGGCAATCACGCCTTCTTTCAATGGCCGGATGGTTTTAATATTGTCGTGGGTCTTTTCGTGCATTTGCATTGCCTCGCGGCCAATAGCGAGCACCTTATTGGTAGTTTTATCGATAGCGATAATGCTAGGCTCGTCTACCACAACTTTGTCTTTGTGGATGATAAGTGTATTGGCCGTGCCAAGGTCAATCGCAATGTCTTGTGTAAAAAAGTCAAAAAGTCCCATTTATGTTTTTAAAATAAATTCGTAATCACGAAATTACAGAAATAATCCGGTCAATTTTAAAGCTAGTTGCGTTAAAAACGCACATGCTTTTTAATGTTTAAAATGTCTGAACCCGGTGAAGACCATCGCTATTCCATGTTGGTCGCAAAAGTCGATCGAGTCTTGATCTTTGATAGAACCACCCGGTTGTATCACCGCCCGAATGCCATGCTGTGAAGCAATCTCTACGCAATCAGGAAACGGAAAGAACGCATCCGATGCCATCACCGCTCCTTTCAAACTCAATCCAAACGATCCCGCCTTTTCAATCGCTTGCTTCAGCGCATCTACCCGGCTGGTTTGGCCTACTCCACTCGATATCATTTGCCCATCTACCGCCAGTATGATGGTATTTGACTTGGTGTGCTTGCAAACCTTGCTCGCAAAAAGAAGTGCAGCCACTTCTGGCTCGGTAGGAGCTACTTTAGTCATTGTCTTCAAATCCTCCTTTGCATCGGTTTTAAAGTCTACGTCTTGTTCAATCACACCGTTGAGCAGGTTTTTAAATTGCTTGGCGGTCTTCAACGGTTGCTTTTGTTTCAACAGAATACGATTCTTCTTCGTGCGTAGCAACTCCAATGCATCGGCATCAAAGCTAGGTGCTATTAAAATTTCAAAAAATAGTTTGTTGATTTCTTCGGCAGCCTGCAAATCAATCGGCTGGTTGGTTGCCAGTACTCCGCCAAATGCCGAGAGTGTGTCGGCTTCAAACGCTTTGAGGTATGCTTCCTTCACCGATTTTCCGGTGGCCACTCCGCAGGCGTTTGTATGCTTAATGATGACAAATGCTTTTTCGCCTGCAAACTCATGCACCAAATTCACAGCTGCATCCACGTCTACCAGGTTATTATAAGAGAGTTCTTTGCCGTTGAGTTTTTCAAACAATGAATCCATGTCGCCATAGTAAACTCCTTTTTGGTGCGGATTTTCTCCATAGCGCAAAACTTGGCCTGTCTGCACACTGCTTTTAAAGCTGGGAAGTTGTTGCTCTTGGTTAAAATACTGAAAGATGGCAGAGTCGTAGTGCGAGGTAACATCAAATGCCTTGGCGGCAAATCGCTTGCGATCGCTCAAATCACTGGCTCCGTTTTTGGTTTCCAATAGTTGCAGCAACTCGCTGTATTGACTTCGGGATGAAACGATCACCACATCGTTGAAATTTTTGGCTGCTGCGCGGATCAAGGAAATTCCACCAATGTCAATCTTTTCAATGATATCTTCTTCCGATCCGCCTTTTGCCACCGTTTCCTCGAATGGATACAAATCCACAATCACCAAATCCAGCGGGCCAATTTTAAACTCAGATGCTTGCTTTAGATCTCCGGCATCTTCTCTGCGAAAGAGAATACCCCCAAACACAGCGGGGTGCAACGTCTTCACGCGCCCGCCAAAGATGGAAGGATAGCCTGTAAGTTGTTCAACGGGTGTTACCGGATAACCGAGCTTTTCAATGAACTCCTGAGTACCACCGGTGGATACAAACTCTACTTTGTTTTTTGCTAATGCGTGAATGATCGGCTCAAGGTTGTCTTTGTAAAAAACGGAGATCAGTGCCCGGGTAATTTTCTTATTCATAGCTTCAATTTGAAAATTTGAGAATTCGGTAATTTGATGATTCGTTAATCGGGAATCGGATTGAGGAATAGATGGAATTGGGGTTAGCGAGAAGTGTAATTGTATTGAAAATCTTTAGGTAAAAAAGAAGTTGAATTAAATTCACCATCCATTTTCAAATTTTCAAATCGATTAATTTTCAAATTAACTCAGGCCGTGTAAAAAATCTTTCTCTTCAAATGCCTCTGAGTCGATAGAAAAATCATCGGCATCTAAGAACGCCGGGAACCGATCGCGGTAGGCTTGCAACGCATTTGCACTCAGTTCGATCGTTTTAGTGGCTTCTACTCCTTCCACGGTAAAAATAAGATCACCTTTCGGTCCTATAATCGATGACTGCCCATTGTACTCAATACCATTTCCATCAATCCCTACTCTATTTACACCAACTGCATAACTCAGATTTTCGATGGCTCTGGCTTTCAACAGCGTTTCCCACGCAGTGGAGCGAACCACCGGCCAATTGGCCACGTAAATTAGCAGATCATACGAAAGTTTTTTCAGTGATGGATTCCAGCGGTTGCGGCTCCAAACCGGAAAGCGAAGGTCATAACAAACAAGCGGGCATATTCTCCAGCCTTTCCAATGACCGATCAGTAAACTTTCTCCAGATGAGTACACTTGCTGCTCTTCGGCCATGCGAAAGAGGTGGCGTTTGTCGTAGGTTTTAAAATTTCCACCCGGCTCCATCCACAACAAACGGTTGTAGTAGCGGTCGTGCACATTGGCGATGAAGCTGCCCAATATCAATGCACCGGTTTGGTCGGCCATTTGGCGCATCCACTTAAAAGTGCGCATGTTCATCATTTCTGCCAATCGGCCGGCCTTCATAGTAAAGCCTGTGGTAAACATTTCAGGCAGAATAATTACGTCTGTAGGGCCAATTCCCCAGATTTTTTCCTCGAAAGAGGCCAGATTAGCGCCAATATCCTCCCAATGGAGGTCGGCCTGAACAATGGTTATTCTTAAATCCTGCATAGCTGGCTGAAACGGACTGCAAAGAAAACCAATTTAATTTGAAATGAGGCGAATTGGAGATTTGAAAAATTTATAATTACAAAGAAGGCGATTACGCAATCGCGTGAACCAAAAAATCATTGAGGGGTTTCAGGGTCTTGCAGACGGTTGCCACCTTTTTGACGAATTTCTTATCTGCCACTTCCTTGTCGGGGAAGTAGTGCGAGACGATAAAACTCTTGTGCTTTAGCCAATCAATGTGGGGATGATCTTTCGGGTATCCCTTAGGAGCCGTTTTCAGGCTGTCAAAATCATCGAGTCCTGCTGGAAATGTCTTTTTAAAAATTTTATCAGCCAGAATTTTGCCAAAGGCGGCCGCATTGTAATCTACCTCCTGCCGAATCTTGGCTAGGTTTTCCGCATCGGGCATATAAAGGCCTCCCGCAACAAAACTTTGATTATTGGGCTGAATATGGATGTAATAGCCTGGCTCTTGCTCCATTTTGCCTTTGGGCGAAAACCCAGCTCCCATATTAATTTTATAGGGGCTTTTGTCCTTGCTGAATCGCACATCGCGATAAATGCGAAATGCCTGCTTGCGTGGATTAATGGCCGCCAGCGACTCATCAAACGCAACCAATTCGCGGTGAAATTCTTCCAAAAAATCTTCGAATTGCCCTTTGACTACAAGGTATTTGGGTTTGTTTTTCTCAAACCACTCGCGGTTGTTGTTTTTGGCGAGTGATTTTAAAAACGCTAATGCATTTGCTAATTCCATCTGAAATAAACCTCAACTATTTTATTATTGGCACACGGCTATGCCCGTTCTTCCATTGGCTATGGTGGTGCCATTGGTGCCAATGTTTCCGGCAGCAAGAATTACAGAATAACTCGGACCCGATTCAGCCAAGTGTACTTTTACACACGCAGCCATGGCAAGCAATTCCTTGTATGTTACTTGAGTTTCGTTGGCAAGGGTCTTAATCACTGTTTCGCTTTTACCGGAAGCGGCCGTAAGTGGCGAAAGTAGCAGAGCAATTTCCGCATCCGGGGTAGAAATATCTCCTAAATGAAGGTGAACCGGGAATTTTGCATCTCCTTCGGTGCCCGTCAATTCTATCAAAACTGTGGTGGTTCCGTTCTTTCGCTCTTTGAAAGTGACAGTGCCATTGACATTATATGCTGAGCCAGCGGCCAATGAATAAACAGCCTGATTTCCTGTAAAATCTGACACCAACTCACTTTTTTGGCAAGCAGTCAAGCCACTCAACAATGCCAACATCCACACGTATTTCATATTCTAAAAGATTAAGTTCTCCAAATCAACTAACCAATTTACACATTTTTTATTGCGCACACCAACTATCAAAATCTACTACAATACCTCCACACATTTTTCAAGTCCCATTCCACGCGAAGCTTTGATCAAAATAGTGGCATTTTCAATCGGGTTTTTCTGCAAATAAGCGGTTAACAAGTCGCGTGATTCAAAGTACAATGCCTGCGGCATCGCCTCAGCCGCTGATCTCATCAATAAACCACATAGAAAAACCTGCGCAAAGTTGAGGGTATTTAGCATCTCTCCCATCTGCCGGTGCTCTTTTTCAGCTTCTTCTTCCAACTCAAACATATCGCCCACAATTGCCACTTTGTGTTCTGCTTTCATACCTGCCAGATTTTCTATGGCTGCGGTCATCGAACTGGGGTTGGCATTGTACGCATCTAAAATGATGGTATTCGTGCCTTTGGTCATCACTTGCGAACGCATATTTCCGGCTACATATTCCGCAATGCCTTCATTTGCTTTGACTGCCTCCACACCAAAATATTTGCCGATGCATAGAGCCGTGGCAATGTTTTCAAAATTATAGGCGCCAATCATCTGTGTTTTGATGATTGCACTTTCTTCTGTTTTAACTACCAAAAACGGGTTGGCCTCTACTAGTTCACAGGCATAATAATCGCCCTTGGCGGGATACATGACTGGATTACTAAAGCGCTTGGCCATGTTGGACAAAATCGGGTTTTGCGAATTGATAAAAACCGTTCCATTTTCTAGAATCAGATGCTGGTACAATTCCGACTTGCCACGAATGATATTCTCAAATCCACCAAAGGTGCCAATGTGTGCTTTGCCAATATTGGTGATGAACCCATGCGTAGGTAGTGCAATGGAGCTGAGTAGAGAAATTTCACCCAAATGGTTAGCTCCCATTTCAACAATTGCCAATTCAATAGATGAATCGATGGAAAGGATGGTGAGCGGCACACCAATATGATTATTCAAATTGCCCTTGGTGGCGAAGGTTTTAAACTTCTTGCGCAACACGGCATTCAACAATTCTTTGCTGGTGGTTTTTCCGTTCGATCCCGTAAGGCCAATCACCGGAATGGTAAGTTGTTTGCGATGAAACCGCGCCAATTCCTGCAATGCCAGTAATGTATCCTTTACAACCATGATCCGCGGATCAGTGGCATACTTCTCTTCGTCTACTACGACATAGCTGGCACCTTTCTTCAAAGCTTCTTCTGCGAAAGTATTGGCATTAAACGTAGGCCCTTTTAATGCAAAAAAGATGGCGTCTTTTTCAATTTGACGAGTATCTGTAGACACTTTGCGCGATTCGAGGTAGAATTGATAGAGAGTTGGTATATCCATGTTGCGAATTGTGCCTCAAAGCTAAAAAATCAAATTATCTTGTGGCAAAATAACTAGTCGATTCAAATAATCGTTATGGTTAAAATGGGTATGCCGACCAAAAACATAATTGTGGGGTTTCTGCTGTTGAGCTTTCAGGTGACGAATGCCCAATTTTCGTATACAGTCGATCAAAGCATACCGGTAGAAGTAAACGGCAAAAATTTACTCATGCCGTGGGCGGGTGGCATCAATGCATCGCAAATCAATACGATGGATTTGAATGGGGATGGGAAGGCCGATTTAGTTCTCTTCGATCGCACCGCCAATAAAGTCCTTACCTACCTCCAGCAAAATAATCAATACCTGTATGCTCCAGACTATGAATCGCTTTTTCCTAGCACTGTCAACCAATGGGTGTTGTTGCGTGACTTAAACTGCGATGGCAAGAAAGATCTTTTCACCAGCGATCCGTTTGGAATGATTGCCTATATCAACACCACGAAAGTGGGGGCTCCATTATCCTGGAGGCCCTACAATCCAGACGATCAAAATTATCCCAAGCCCATACTTTCGAAAGGATTTACTATTCCGGTGAATGTAAAAATTAATGTAGATGATATTCCTGCCATCGATGATTTGGATGGCGATGGTGATCTGGATATTCTCAACTTTTATTTCATCGGGCCCGGCACTGTGGAGTGGCACCAGAATCTATCCGTTGAAAATTCTAGCCAATGCGATTCGTTAGTTCTGCAACGACAATCCCAAAAATGGGGTGGCTTTACCGAATGCGCGTGCGGCATTGTATCACTTCCGGGAGGAAAAACCTGCGATGAACTTATCAACGGTCGCACGCAACATAATGTGGGCAAAAGTCTCTTGGCAATCGACATGAATAATGACGGGGCCACTGAAGTTTTATTTTCCGAACAAACCTGTGCCAATCTATTCTTGTTATCAAATACGGGCACTGCTTCCAATGCCGCGATAACTCAGTTTGCAGCATTCCCTTCGTCCACGCCCATTAGCTTACTCACGTATCCGGTAGCCTATTCCGAAGATGTTGATTTCGATGGAATCAAAGATTTGATTGTGTCTCCCAATATTTCGTTCCGTGAATATTTTGGAACCAACTTCCAACAATCGGTCATGCAGTTTAAAAATACCGGCTCTGCACAACTGCCACA
>JAJTHV010000333.1 GCA_021300095.1 Flammeovirgaceae bacterium
CCCGTCCCATTGCACCAACCGAATTAAAGTTACAAAATTCTCCACGAGCACCAAACCCCCGCCTGATGCCAAGCTATTGTTGTGTGCCGGGCTTGTCCACGGAAAATGAATTTTGAAAAACGAATTACTCGAAAGCGTCATCGTCCTAAGAGAGCCGTCAGCTGCGAACTAAATTAAACGTGATTTTCAAATCGGAGCGCGTCCCGCAGAGAGGCTGGAAGCTGCGCATGTTGTTCTGTGCGCTCGAAGCAAAGAATTTTTGTGTTTCGAAGCTGTGTCCCGCCTGGCACACAACGGCTAGCTTGTGGCAGGCGGGCAAATAAAAACCTTCGCTCTGGCCACCGTGATAAAGATAAATAAAGAATTACACACTTCAATGACGCACAGTCCCGCCCGCTTGCCACAAGCTTTTGTTAGCGGCTGGCAACTAGTCCTCACCAGTCACTGCTTTTGTTTTTGTTTGTCAAGTAGTTGTAGAGTGAATCCCTTAACTCATTCATGGTTTGTTCCAAACTTACTTCACTCTCTTTGTAAGCTGGTCTTATTTCACCTCCGCTTTTATAGAATGATTCGTAAGTCAACCCCCTTTTTCCTTGCGCCCAAAATTGACCTGGAGTATAAGTGAGTCTAATTTTTCGATCTTTAAATTCAATCTCGAGGGTGTAGTCCATGTCGTACACGTACTTCGTCCCGAGAGAAATATAATACCATGCGTTACTCTTAAAAGCTTCTATTCTTATCTTTTCATTTTCAATGTTTGCTTTGAGTACTTGTTGCGGATCTTTGTACGACTCTTGAATCCATTTAATTGTCTTTTGATAGATTTTCTTGGCATCCATGCTGTCGACTTGAATGATGATTGGGTTTACACCATCTTTAGTAAGATCAAATTTTGGGAGCTCTTGTCCTTGAATTGAATCAAAGGCACCTGTAATTAGAATAATGGCGAATATTTTTTTCATGCTTAAGTTTTGTATTTTATTATTTCGGGTCTATAAATATTTTTATGTCAAGGGCGGGCGACTTCATATTTTGAAGGTCGTTAATTAATCCGGATTTATTTCTTATGTGGTCACCCTTGTCATAAATGAAAACGACTAATAATTTACAGTCAGGATGTGCTCTGTATCTCCCAATATCAATTAAAAGTTGTCCACCTATTTCTTTGTCTCTAAGCCCGTCATGTGTCATTTTGGTCTCAATGACAGTCTTTTCGTTTTTAAGAACAAAGTCTACACGTGAATTGCCTCCTGCATAACTTGGGGAATAGTCTTCTTCTCGGATGTCGTCAAACTGGAATGTCAGTAATCCGCGGAGTAAATCTTGAACGTCATACTCGTCCTTAATTATCAGTGCTTCTCTGTCCTTATGTCGATGTCGTAAACTTTGAGCTACTTTATGAAACCTTGAAAAAAGTCTTTCAAGATATTTAATTCCGTCAACTCGGATATCTGTTTCAGGTTCCGTTACAATAAGTCCTGGCAATTCGTCAATCAAAACTAACTTCTCTTTTATTTTTTGAAGACGAGTTAAATATTTTGAAATGTCCGCCTTCTCCTTTTCTATTGATTCTTGCGTTGTTGGCGGTCTCTCGTAGCCTCCTATGCTTGAGAACATAAATGATGGAGATGATGCGTAGTCATTAAAATACTGATTCGTTGTCTTGTCAAACGCTCTTTTTAGGAGTTCCTTATTGAAATCGTGCCAAAAACTAAAGTCGTTACGTAGTTGTCCAAGTTCAGAGTTGTTCGTCAACTGTCTTCCCAACAGTTCTCCACCTTTGTCTATTCTGTCAGTCAGTTCTTTTTCAAAATCACTTTTGCGTTTCACCAGATAGTCGGGTGAATTGTCAACTGTTGCTTGTGTCGTCCGTTTCTTTGTCATTACTCTGAACTTTCTTAAAAATGCTTGCCGCTAACGTTTGTGCTTCTGTAGTAGCGCGCTTCCGAAGCCGCGTCCTGTCCCCAGCACAAAACGTTGAACGAAGATAACACGTATAGCTTACACGTCAACGCGCTATTGCAGAAGCATTTTGTTGTGGCTTGTGCCGATACACAATCTATTTTTCGAAGCTGTATGTCAGTCCCTTAATAAATCCAGGAACTGCTGCGTCAATGTGCCCAAAGTTACTGTATTCGGCTTTCTTTATCTTTAGTCCTTTGTAGTTCCGGTCACTAATTTGTTTTTCAAATGCGTCAAGAGTTCCTTTTGACTCATCGTCAACAAGGTCCTCACTGCCCATACTTATGTAAAAATTTAGGGGAACTTCATTTGTCGGCTTGCTAATATTTCTTTCCATTTCAAACAAATACCTATGGTTGTAGAATAGACAGGGACTGGCCGAAACTATGTTTTTTATTGTAAACGAGTTTTCCTCAATTGATTTCAGTCCATAGTACAATGTGAAATAGCCCCCAAATGAATGTCCGCAAATTACAGACCTATCAATGTCGATTTTATATTCTCTTGTCAACTTGGGAATTAATTCCTGGTCAATAAACCTTTTGAATTTGTCAGCTCCGCCACTCAAAGTCATTTCATATTCCGGAATACCTGTCGGATACGTGTAGTCCCTTGACCTTAAAGAATCCATTGTCGGAAAGTTTTTGTAGCCGGCTCCAATTACAACTGATTTTGGAATTTGTCCAATAAACGAGTTAAACTTCAATTCAGAAACTGTCGATTCAAAAAATGCGTTGGCGTCAAGAATTATTATCAAAGGATATTTTTTAGTCGAATCATTGCTGTATCCTTTTGGTGTTACTTTAAAAAGTTTAAAAGTGTCCTGAACTTGTTGTGAATACATTTTCTCACTTGTCGGTTCCGAGTAATATCTCGAGAACTCTGTCAGTGAGTTGTCAGCGGTTTGTATTCTTTCATTGTGTCCACAGCAGATAACAATAAATGCGAGCACAAGTCCAGTTAGTTTGTGTGTCATGGGTTTTGGTTGATTTAGCTTCGATAAGATGTCAACGGTGTCCAATTAGTTTTATTCTCCGATTGTCACCCGTTTTCGAAGCCAAAATTGTTGAACGGCATGAGCCACAACGTTCAGCTTATTGCTGGCGGGCAATTAAAACCTGCGCCCTGTCCAACACAATAAAGATAAATAAAGAACTACAAACTTCAATGACGCACCGTCCAGCCCGCTTGCAATAAGCATTTGTTGCATGCAGTTGGGTTTATCTGCAGTCCGTTATTAATTTGTTCACCCTATTCGTTTAGTTAAGTTGTCACATCGTCCTTGTTATCAGTCACTTCAGATTTTGTCCAACAAGCATGTAAACAATAATCATTGTCGGGATTGGCGTACAGAAGAATGCAAGAATCCGGTTTCCAAGTCGTCCAAAATCCTTTCTGTTTTTTAGTCCGACTATTATAAGTCCAATAAGTCCCAACAGATAAAACAACGGAAATCCAAAATACATTTGCATTCCAACTTCTCCACCTGGATTTGTTGTCGCATAGATAAATAGAATTCCGTTGATTAAGTTGAAAATTATGGTATAAGTCAGTAAGCTTTTATTAAGTCCCATTGTAAAAAGTGCTTTTACTTTTTTCTCAGCCAAATTTTTGTCTGCTTGCTCGTCACACCCAATTGCATGCAACGTAAGTATTTGCGTTCGAGCGGGGCTTCCGAAGCCGCGCGGTGTCCCCGACACCGAACGCATTAAAGATACGAAAACGTTGGATTACGCGTCAACCCCGCTTGACGCAAATACAGTGTTGGCTGCCGTTTTATCTCCTCATTTTATTTTCCTGAGTCTAACGTCAAGTGCCTCGGTGTTCTTGGGCGCTAATAGAGTCAATCGCTTGTCCTTGTCCACAGAAGCAAAAGTGTCAGGAAAATCTTTTGGCGTAAATTCCCTTTTTTCGTTTGGTTTTTTCTTGTCCCAGTACCAAATCTTGTTTGTCTTAAAAGTAAATAAGTTGCCCTGAAGAGTCCATGTTCCAAAAACAGTCCGTTTACCTTCACTCATAAATTCGTCAGTCGTGAACTTACCGTTGTCCTGAATGTCTAGAATTATTTTGTGAGTCGTCAGCGAGTCTGCATATATACCTGTTAGTGACTTTGTCTGTCCAAACGTTGTCAGTAAACCTGTCGCGAAAATCAGAGTGAATAAATGTCTCATGTGTTAAAAATGGCAGCCAACGTTTAGTGTTTATGACGGCTTGGGTTTTTTGAAATCCAAGCTGTCCAACAAGACCAAATTAAATAAAGAATATCAAACTACAATTTAATACTTCACCCCAAGCTGGCATAAATACAATGTTAGCGGCTGGGCGCCACCTTTTTCTTCTTCTTTGAGAAGTATTCTTTGATTTCCTCAAAGTTCATGTTTGCAATGTCCTTGCTTATTTTGTCGCGTTGCTTTCTCATAAATGCAACAGCATCAAAATCTTTCTCAACTGTTATAGTCTTTGTCGCCATACTAAATTTCTTTTGGAGTCCGAATTTCTAAAGTCTGATGTCCGAGTCTCAAATTTACAGAATTATATCCTCTTATCCTGTTAATGTTTACAATGTGTTTAAAGTTCCAACTCACCAAAATGTCGACTTTGTTTAGTGTCGCCAAGGCGATATGAATGCAGTCGGCTCGACTCGTTTTTCCAACAACCTTTTCTCTGATATAGGTGTCGGCCAAGTTCACACCTTCTTGAGAAATTTGAACGAATTCCTTTTGTTTTGAGGGGAGTCCATCAAAATAGTCCCTTACTTTTTTCGGGGCGCCCGCTAATTCGTCAGTCGTGATTTCTGAGTAAACAATTTTTATCTCACCTCTCTCTACCCTGTCGAAAAACGGTTTTGTGTCGTCCGAAAATTCGATGTCAAAAAGTCCACCGATAACTGATGTGTCTATATAAATTCTTTGTACCATGTCCACCTTTTTCTGTAACTCAATTTTTTTTGCGCCTTGCCGCTAACGTTTCGGCTTGGCGATCGGGCGGGGATTAACCACCTGCGCCCCGTCCCAGCGCACAAAACAAATTAAAATTACAAAATTCTCCACGAGCACCAAAGCCCCGCCTGATGCCAAGCTATTGTTGTGTGCCGGGCTTGTCCACGGAAAATGAATTTTGAAAAACTGCCTCGTCCTAAAAAAAGTTGACAGTTTTTAATTATTAATTCTACCTCAAGTTTACACTTAAAGTTTAATCCTGCAAACCGTTTACATTTGTTGAACCAGGTGAAGCG
>JAJTHV010000246.1 GCA_021300095.1 Flammeovirgaceae bacterium
AAAGAGGGCTTGGCGTTGTACAAATAACCAACACATTCGACACGATTCTCAATCCGTTTCAAAAAGTATATTGGCTGGATCCCTTTTTTAGAATCAATGGATTCAATGCCGTGCTTCAGACCGATGCCATTGCCCGTTATTTTTCACAGAATAATTTAAGCACCAGCAATAAGAATGTCAGTGGTATTACTGAAGTGAATCAATACAGCTACGTTTATCTTCATGGCATTTTGCCGAAGTCCATTAACATGAATATCCGATCCAATAACAATACCATTAGCAATATTGTGTTTGTGTTTGATATTCAGTATGAGCCGAAGAGTGCGGGGGCATCTTTATAATCAGCTCTTTTATCAATTTTCAAGTCATGAACTTTCACGTTTGGAGAGATCATTAATTAACGGATACGAATTCCTAAAAGGAACGAGTTCACCACAATTAACATGATAAAACCATTATGGGTAATGTGCAAACCATGTAATGCATTTGGAGTGATCATGATAAAGCATCTCATTCCGATCTCCCGATGATGCGCATCGGTTTCAAATTCTCAACGCGAAAGTGAAGACTGTCAATAAGTAATTCTACAAGAGAACCGGTAGAGAAACGGGATGCAAAGAAATAGTACGGCCATTCAGAAATAAAATCGGACGAATTGGAAATGCCCTAAAACACAAAAACCCCCTCCGTCTGAGGGGGTTTTTGTTACCTAAACCTAAACCTATGAGAGAATTACTCTACTCTTGTTCTATTGAACGTGATTGCATTTAGGAGGTTTCGATATGATAAAAATATTTTTTTGTTTACCAAACACTAAGCTAATTTCTTACGCCTGCAACAGTGCGTTAAACTGTTTTTTGAATTTTTCCACTTTCGGGCGCACCACAAATTGGCAATAGCCTTGGTTGGGATTCAGTTCAAAATAATTTTGATGATAGTCTTCTGCAGGATAAAAGTTGGTCAATGGACTAATTTCCGTCACAATCGGGTTTTTAAATACTTGTGAATCATCCAGTTGCTTTTTATAGTTTTCTGCAGCCTCCCGTTGCTCTTCTGAGTGATAAAACACCACCGAACGGTATTGGGTGCCTTCATCTGCCCCCTGACGGTTGAGTGTGGTAGGGTCGTGGGTGTTCCAAAACACTTCTAAAAGTGCCTCAAATGAGACTTCGGCAGGATTGTAGGTTATTTGTATGACTTCGGCATGTCCGGTCAACCCGGAGCAAACTTCCCGATAGGTAGGATTCTTAATTTTACCTCCACTATAGCCCGAAACGGCCTTCGAAACCCCCTTCACGCGTAAAAAAACGGCTTCGGTACACCAAAAGCAGCCTGAGCCAAAGGTGGCTAATTCCCATTTTGTATCCATAAGTTAAAATGCTATTGCACCTTTAACCTTTTTTTGAAGGAAATGGTTTTTCCAATCCGGCTATTTGTCGCGGGGGTAACTAATAGCGGCTGTAGAAGTTACTCAACTGATTGGATACGTTGTTTTTTAAATTGCTGATCGCCTGATCAAAAAGGTTCTGATCGTTGGGATTGGCATCGCCCCGTTTGGTCAAATTGATCTGATCATTGTTCAGTGCACGGCTATCGCCTTTGAAGGTTGCCCAAACATGCTGCCATTGCGAATTGCCTTCTACCGTGTTGTTCAAAAGAATAGCGTTGTTAGCAGCATCGGTAATGGAGATGGTGGCATTGCTGGTGGCGCGCTTTGTTTTGGTGTAAAAGGTCATGGTTGCCTTCACGGTCTCCATCACATCCTGCATTTTGCCATCGGGTAGTTTTTTCTCACCCACTTTTACATCGCGTTGCACATTTTCAGTGCGGGTGGTGATTTGCGATTGGTTGTCGATGCGGTAGTTGTTGAAGATCACCCGCAGGTATTGATGGGGTGGCACGGTGTCGCGTTGCGTGTTTGGACGAAACGAAAGAAACTGGCGCTGCATGCTGTTGATGATCGGTTGGATACTGCCGTAGTTATAGCGCGAGGTGTTGATCTCTTCGTAGGCTACACGCAGCGTGGCAATGTATTCCGCTTGCGTCATCATCTCTACTACTTCGCGGTAGCCGGGCTCATAGCTATTGGCTTCTTTAAAACTGAAGTAGGCTTGTTTGGCATCATCGCGGGTAGTGCGCATCATCGATTGAATGCCGTCCTGGTAGCTTTCTTCTGCTGCCTTGCTTTTGGCTTCTGCCAATTCCTTGTATTTCGTTACCGGATTGGTGATGATCTTCATGGCTCCGAGGGAGGTTTTGATCTGATCATTCATGTAGTTGATCTTCTGATATCCGGCTACCGCATTGCGCCACTTGCGTGGATCGTCTGAGTTAATGCCGTTTTGAATCGTGGCTTGGATATAGTCGACTGCCAACTGATAACTCTGTAGCAATACGGCCGTTGCTTTTTTATGATCCGGTTTCGAGCGTAAGCGGTTCACGGATTCCAACACCGCTTCGTAATAATCGCCTTGCTTCAGCGCTGCTTTTCCGCTCGAGCAGCTTTCGAGTACAAACAAAAGTATGAATGCGAAGGCAGCTAAACGTAGATTCATAAAGGCACCGGTTGTGTACTAAAATTTGAAATCAATTCTGACAAAGCTAAAAGGTAAAAAGTGAATTCTAAAATCACATCCTCGTGCCAAACAAGTCGATCAACACATCGTCTATCAGATTGCGCCAATTTCCCCAACTGTGCCCTTCGTTTACCTCATGATAGGTGTACACGCAACTGTTGGCTTGCAACACGTCTTTCATCTTGCGGCTTTCTTTGCTGGTATCGTTGATCAATCCCGAAGTCATAGAAACTTTCATTTTTGGATTGGCCGGGTTCGCGCATAGCTGATAAATCTGCGGCTTCGTCCAGAAGGCAGGTGATTGAATGCCGACCAATCCGAATACATCCGGTTTGGTGAAGGCAAAATAGGTGGCAGTTAACCCACCCATGGATGTACCCATGATACCGCGGTTGATGGCATCGGTTGCCACCGGATATTTCTTTTCAATCTCCGGTAAAAATTCTTTCACAAAGAAATCGAGATAGGCACTGTTCATGGCCAGCTCTTGCATGCGTCTGTTGTTCGAGCGGTTTACCGGTTCGCGGTGATCGACAAATACAATCGCGATCGGTTTGATTTTCTTTTCAGCGATGAGGTTGTCTACCACCGTCACCATGTTGCCGAGGCGCGGGTGGAGGTATTCATATCCGTCTGTTACGTACATCACCGGCAACTTTCCCATCTTCTCATAGCCATGAGGAAGGTACACGCTATAGGTAATTTGGTAATTGAGTATGCGACTGTTGAAGAGCAAATCGGTTTGCAACGAACCTTTCGGTACGTTGGATTGCGTTTGTAATTCAATGGCTTCTTTCCACAGCGGCATACGCAATTCCGAATTAGGGCTTCCACCACCTACACCACTCCATTGCTGGTGCGGGTTGGCCGGATCAAGAATCCATTGGTTGTCGTCAATCAGTATTTTGTAATCGAGGCGCGCATCTTTGGGAAATTTGGATTTCAGTACCCACAAATTGCCTTCTATATTTTTTCCTTTGTTTTGAAAACTTTGGTCGTAACCCCACCCATTGAAGTCGCCCATCCAGGCAACTGATTTTGCTTTGCCGCGATACACAAACGCCACGGAGTCTTCCACAACTAAAGGAAGTTTTCCTTGCGCTTGAAATTGATGAAAGACCACCGAATCACGAAGTTGATGGAGTTGCGATTGAAAGGAAGTGTAATCCTGTGCGATCACTCCGAAAGGAAAACAAACCATCAACAGCCAATACTTCTTCATGTCATCTAATTTAGTTCTGCTCTCAAACTGTCACCTCTTCTGTAGATCGAACTTTCAATGACAGCAGTGCGGCAATCAGCATACAAACACCACCAAACACTAAGATGTAAATGGATTGCCCGCCAAAAGCAGTTTTCAATAAGAAGCCGAGAATCGTTCCGGCAATGATCTGCGGTATTACAATAAAGAAGTTGAAAACGCCCATGTAGTATCCCATCTTTTGCGGTGGTAAAGAACCTGAAAGCATCGCGTAAGGTATTGAGAGAATACTGGCCCATGCAATACCCACACCCACCATGGAAAACAAAAGCATATCCGGATTGGAAATAAAAAACATCGATATTAAACCAATGCCACCACATGTTAGCGCAATGAAATGGGTGACTCTGCGGCTGGTATATTTCGCAATAATGGGAAGAAACAACGCAGCAATCGCAGCAATGCCGTTATAAATTCCAAATAATGAACTTACCCAATCCGCGCCTTCATTATACGCTGCTGATGTAGGATCATTGGAATTGTAGATATAGCTCGTTACAGCCGGAGTTGCATAAATCCACATGGAGAAAAGAGCGAACCAGGAAAAGAATTGCACGTACGATAAATCGACCATCGTTTTGGGCATGGAGTTGAAATCTTTCACAATATGTACCAGCCCCAGATACGATCTTCCTTGATGGATATACAACACAGCTAATAAATGCACAATTCCAAAGACGGTAAATCCACCACTCAGTACATAGAGCTCATTCGATAGTTCTAAGTAGTTAATAAGCCAAGTCAGGATGATACCCACGAGCAAAAGAAAAGCGCCAACCTTTTGAAGTTTCGTTTTTGTTCCTTCCGGATCATCAATCATTCTTTTGCCTCTGTTTTTCAACTCTTCATGGTGCGGTTCGGGTGGATATTCTTTGGTGGAAAACACCGTCCACATCACAGCTACGAATAGCATAAAAGCTCCTACATAAAATGAATACTTCACCGAATCCTGAATTTCACCCGGAGCAGCTTGATTGGAAACACCGAGCCAGTTATTAAAAATCCAGGGAAGCTGCGATGCAATAACAGCACCTACTCCGATAAAGAAACTTTGCATGGCAAAACCGGTGGTTCGCTGGCTGGCCGGTAGCATGTCGCCTACAAACGCTCGGAATGGTTCCATACTAATGTTAATGGATGCATCCATCAACCATAAGATGCCTACAGCCACCCACAAGCTGGCGGAGTTAGGCATGGCGCATAATGCTACTGAAGCCAATATCGCACCAATTGCAAAGTAAGGTCTTCTGCGTCCCCATTTCGGGTGCCACGTTCTGTCGCTGTAAAAGCCAATGATCGGTTGTACTAATAATCCGGTTACAGGCGCGGCCAACCAAAAGAGCGCCAAGCTTTCCGGTTCTGCTCCTAAGGTTTGGAAAATCCGACTCGTATTTGCGTTCTGCAAAGCAAAGCCAAACTGGATGCCCAGAAAGCCGAAGCTCATGTTCCAGATTTGCCAAAAACTTAGCTGCGGTTTTACTGCGGGTGTGGTAGATGAAGCCATGTTAGTTCGATGTAGTAGAGGTAGAAGTAATGATTTCAAACGAATGCGGCTTTAAGGTAAGCGTTGTTCGCTGATTTTCAAACTGCAATTGGCTTCCAAATTGAGCCGTGGCGTTGGTGCTGACTTCTTTTAACTCAACTTGCTTCGGTTCCGCTGATTTGTTGAACAACACATAGACGTTATCGCCAAAGTATTTTCGTTGATAAACCAACAGTTGGTCTTCAATTTGCACCCAGTTGAAATCGCCATACACCAACGGCAAACTGCTTCTCCGCAACTGCACTAGTTTTTCAGTAATGGCACGCGTAGCTTGTTCGTGTGCGGCTAAGTTTTCGAAGCGCATCATTCTGCGATTGTCGGGATCATTGCCACCCGGGTCGCCAATTTCATCACCATAATAAATCACAGGTACTCCGGGTATCGTCATCATAAAAGCAGTGAGCGCTTGCAGCTTGCGATACGCGATCGTGTCTTGTATTTCGATTTTCCGTTTCCATCCGGCTCGCTTCGCATCTTCATCAAACTTCACAGAGCCATCGGCATACGAAATGAAACGCGCACGATCCTGATTGCCGGTAATGTTGCCCATCAGGTTGTGATCGCCAAACCAACTTAAACTTTCGGTCAACGAATTGGTGATGCGTGTAAACGGCACCTCATTGCGGGCGAAGGCATTCACGGCATCATCGTACACATTAAAATCAAACTGCGCATCGAGCATGCCGGTGTTTACATAACTGTTCACCAACTCACGACTTCCATACGTTTCACCAATCTGATAAATCGGGCGCTTAATTTTTGATTTCACTTTCTTCGACAGCTCGCGCCAAAAGAGCAAATCAATGTGTTTCGATGCATCGTGGCGGAAGCCATCCAATTCATATTTCTCCAGCCAATACATGGCAGAGTCTGTCATGGGGCCTACGACTTCCGGCTTTCGTAAATCCAATGTAGGCATGAACACATCAAACCAGGTTGTCAAACGCTGATCGTCCCAGCGCTCAGTGTTGATGGTGCCATCGGGTAAGTACAACGGAGTAAACCATTCCGGTTTCAACTTCACCAGCGGATGTTCTTTGTGTACGTGATGTGCCACATAATCCAAAATCACATTGATGTTTTGTTTGTGCGCTTCTGTCAATAATTCTTCCAACTCGGCCTTCGTGCCAAACCGATAATCAATTTGTTGCAGCGACACGGGCCAGTAGCCGTGATAGCCCGAGAAGGTAGTGGCGGGATCTTTGTATTTTCCATACGCGCCTTTCGGGTTTTGCGAAATAGGAGAGAGCCACAACGTGTTGATACCCAGTTTCTGAAAATAGCCGTCTTTGAGTTTCTGCGTTACCCCAGCAATATCACCACCATAATAATTGGCTTTCGGTAAGATGGAAGGATCTTTCACCGGCTCATCGTTGGCCGGATTTCCATTTTGAAAACGATCGATCATCATGAAGTAAAGCACTTGTGCTTCTTTATCCTGTCGCGTCAATTGCGAAGCGTTCTTCACCACTTCACCTTTTTGCAAGGGAATCAACACATCGTTGGAGATGCCTTCGTCATTGGCGGCCCACACGCGAATAAAACTTCGGTCTTCTTCTTTGGCTTGTGCCGGAATGGTGATGGTTAATTCTTGATCGGTTTGCTGAATCAATTTTCCTTCCAATAAAAAGTTTTTCCAATACACGGTCACTTCCTTGGCGGGATGCGTGAGTGCTACGGTAATCGTGGAAGGTGTAAAACTTTTGGTTACAACTTGCACTACCTTGGCGGGATCGGGGCGAGGTATCCGCAACAGCGAATTGTATTTGCCCATGCCATTGTCCATGGAATCTTTGGCTGCGGGATCGCGCACTTCTTTGCCATCGATGATGAAAAGATATTGGTAATTACCGGGTGTGAGATACATCGATAACTCAAACTGATCGCCTGTTTTGGTAAAGACGGATGAGTTCGCATTCCATGCATTGAACTCGCCTTTGGTTTTTACTTCCGTTGCGCTACCGCCATACGTGAAACGCACATTCGTCTTATTCACTTTTTGTAAAGGAATGCCATACGCTTGTCCGTGGCTCCACACTTTCATGGTGCCAATTTTAGAAGCCATTGTGCCAAACACTTTTACTTCTACCTGATTTCGTACCGATGATAGACCGGTTGGTAAACTTATTGAATCAATAGCAGCCACATTCAATACATAATCTTCCAGATTCACCACTGTAGTATCCGGCTGAATAAGAATAGGCGAAGCCTGACCGGTGATCAATGCTTCATCCGTAAACCGAATCGCAGGTGACGGATCGCACGATACAATCAGCAACCCA
>JAJTHV010000336.1 GCA_021300095.1 Flammeovirgaceae bacterium
ACTTCGGTGCGTTGGCCCGCACGGCCGATTGTGCCAAGATGGATGCTATCATCATTTCAGATAAAGGCAATGCTCCGATTACAGGTGATGCCATGAAAACTTCGGCCGGAGCGCTGAGCCACATGCCTGTTTGCCGTGTGCGCGATATGAAAGCCACCATCAAGTTGTTGAAAGATAATGGTATTCAGGTAGTGGCGTGTACCGAAAAAGCAAGTGACCTCATCTATCAAACAGATTTCAATACACCGTTAGCCATTATCTTAGGTTCCGAGGAAGATGGAATTTCACCTCAACTTTTGAAAGATGCCGATCGCCTCGTGAAAATTCCGATGAAGGGAAATATCGAGTCACTCAATGTTTCAGTGGCTGCGGGAATTATCATCTACGAAGCCATCCGCCAAAAAAGTTATAAATAGTCTGCTCCGTTTGATTTGCCCTTCAAGTCATTGGCAAATTTGCGGAACAAGTCCTCTTTATCTTTTTCACATACGATGGTCACATTGCCAAAAGCGCCCACGAGATAGCCATTCAATCCCTGCGCCACAATCAATTTGTCGTTATCGCCTTTGATGATACAATTGCGCGTGTCGTAGGTGAGTGCGTCCACATCGATAACATTGTTCATAGCATCTTTTTGCGAATACTCGTACAGCGAACCCCATGAACCTAAATCAGACCATGCAAATGAACTGAGCATGACATACACATTATCAGCTTTTTCCATGATACCGTAGTCGATGGAAATATTTTTAGTTTGCGCATAGGCGGTTTGCACGGCAAGGCGTTCTTCGGGTGTCCACACTTTTTCCGCCAACTCTTCAAACACCTCATTCATTTCTGGCATGTGTTTCGCGAAAGAATTTAAAATCGCTTGCACACCCCAGATAAAAATCCCGGCATTCCATACAAAGTCACCACTCTCTAAAAATTTGTTAGCCAGTGCCAGCTCCGGTTTTTCTGTGAATGTTTTTACTTTTTTCAAAGCGCTTTTTGCATCGATGAACTGAATATAACCATAACCGGTTTCGGGTCGCGTAGGCTTTATTCCCAACGTGATCAACTTGTCCTGATTTTTAGCCTGCTCAACTGATTTTAAAATCGTTTGTTGAAAGTCAGCCTCATTCAGTATCAAATGATCGGATGGACTTACCACCATCACTGCGTTGGCATTCTTTTGATGAATTTTGTGGCATGCATATAAAATACAGGGTGCTGTATTTTTACGCATGGGTTCTGCTAATATTTGATCTTCCTTCAATTGTGGAAGCTGCGCTTGTGTAAGGGCTTTATGTTCCTCATGCGTTACCACCAAAATATTTTCGGGCGGACAAACATTTACAAAACGGTCGTAGGTAGATTGAAGTAATGTTTTACCAACCCCAATTACATCTAAGAATTGTTTAGGTTTTGAATTTCGGCTATAGGGCCAGAAACGAGTGCCAATTCCTCCGGCCATCAATACTATATATAAGTCCTTGTTCATCCGATGCTGTTTAAATTCTTCCGGGTGACCTTTCATCGCCCAAGCCATTCTTTAAAACACTAAGTTAACTACCTTCAAATTCAACAACCAATTATTTTAACCAGCGCAACCGATTTATAACCGTTTAAATCAATCTCCGGAAAATTACTTGGTTTTTGCCTTCACTTATTCTTCATTTTCTGCGTTTGTCTGTAAAACATCATTCAGTCAATTAAAGGTACACGCTTTGCTTTTTGTCGGTTTTTTTTTATTATCTTCAATTTCTATTGGTAAAGGTAAAACAACATTAATATAGTTACGCAAAATTTTTTATTTAGGAATATGATTGTGGCAGAAGAGAAAGATGAAGTAAGAGCAAAACTCAAGGAAATATTTGGTTATAGCAACTTTAGAGGCAACCAGGAAGTCGTAATTAAAAATATACTCAGTGGTAGAAATACGTTCGTAATCATGCCAACTGGAGCGGGCAAGTCGCTCTGCTACCAATTGCCCGCTATGATTAAGGATGGTTTGGCCATTGTGATCTCTCCGCTCATTGCATTGATGAAGAATCAGGTTGATCAAATGAACGCGTATGGTGTGAATGCCCGGTTTTTGAACTCCACCCTCAGCAAAGGCGAAATCACCAAACTCAAGAAAGATTGCGTTACCGGTGTGGTCAAATTGCTGTACGTTGCACCGGAGTCACTCAACAAAGAGGAGAACATTGAATTTCTACAAAAGGTAAACGTTTCGTTTGTAGCCATTGACGAAGCACACTGTATTTCTGAGTGGGGCCACGATTTCCGCCCAGAGTATCGGAAGATTAAAACCATGATCGCTCAGTTAGGCGATAAACCGGTAATTGCGCTTACGGCAACCGCTACGCCCAAAGTGCAATTGGATATTCAAAAGAATTTGCAGATGGAAGAGGCAGACGTATTTATGTCCTCTTTTAATCGCAAAAACTTGTTTTATGAAGTGCGTCCTAAAAAAGAAACGAAGAAACAACTGATTCGCTTTTTGAAAGAACACAAAGGCAAGTCAGGAATTATCTATTGCCTCAGCCGTAAGAAAGTTGAAGAAATAGCACAACTCTTAAATGTAAATGGTTTTAAAGCAGCACCGTATCATGCCGGTTTAGATCCGGATGTGCGGATGAAAAATCAAGACGACTTTTTGAATGAAGAAGTCGACATCATTACCGCTACCATTGCGTTTGGTATGGGTATCGATAAACCCGATGTACGTTTCGTGGTTCACTACGATGTGCCCAAGTCGTTGGAAGGATATTATCAGGAAACGGGACGTGCAGGAAGAGACGGACTGGAAGGTGTGTGTCTGATGTTCTACAGCCACAACGATTTAAATAAGCTGGAGAAATTCAACAAAGATAAATCCGTGCAAGAGCGTGAAAACGCCCGCATCCTTTTGCAGGAAATGGAATTCTACGCGGAATCGCCTGTTTGTAGACGCAAACAGCTGCTGCATTACTTCGGGGAAGAATACAAAGAAAATCACTGCGGCTCATGCGATAATTGCATGAATCCACGCGAACGTTTTGAAGGATCTGAATTTGTGAAAATTGCGATTGAATCGGTGCAACAGACGGAAGAGCGTTTTGGTTTGGCGCATTTGGTCAATGTCATTCGTGGTGTTGAAGATGAGTATGTAAAAAGCTATGCTCATTTCGATTTGCCCGTGTATGGCAAAGGAGATACAGAAGATGCTGATTTCTGGAAAGCAGTCATTCGTCAAACGCTGATTTATCAATACTTAGAAAAAGATATTGAGAACATTGGCGTGTTGAAAATTTCAGAGAAGGGCAAAAGCTTTCTCAAAAAACCACACCCTGTTGAATTGGCCCGTGATCACGACTTTACCACCGATGTGGAAGATGAAGAGTCATCCGAGCGTGTGGTCGTTAACTCCAAGTCGTATGATGTAAAACTCTTTGAGATGCTGAAAGCCCTTCGCAAGAAGATGGCCAAAGAGAAAGACTTACCTCCGTATGTGATTTTCCAAGATCCATCTTTGGAAGAAATGGCCACTACCTACCCAACCAACAAAGAAGAGTTGGCATCAGTGAATGGTGTGGGCATGGGCAAAGTCAATAAGTTTGGAAAAGAATTTTTGGAGGTCATTCAGAAATATGTAGACGATAATGACATCGAGACTGCTTCGGAAGTTGTGGTGAAATCATCAGTCAACAAATCCAAAATTAAAATCTTCATCATTCAGCAAATCGACCGCAAGGTGGATTTGGAAGAGATTGCAGAGTCAAAAGGTCTTTCGTTTGAAGAACTCCTCACTGAGATGGAAAACATTTGTTACTCAGGCACCAAACTAAATGTTGATTATTACATCGATGAGGTTTTGGACGATTCCAAGCAGGAGGAAATCTATGATTACTTTCTCAACTCGGAAACCGACAGTATTGAGGAGGCCATGAGCAATCTTTCCGATTTTTCAGAAGATGATGTTCGCTTAATGCGAATTAAGTTTTTGAGCGAATACGCCAACTAAAGTTTTTTTATTTCCCCCGAACCTCTTTGAACCGCCCACCGTGTTCGAAGAGGTTTCGTTATTTAGAGTCATTCCTTAGTTATCCATAAGGCATTCTGCTTTATATTTGAGGTTTAGTAAAACTCGTTTATCGATCGAGAAATGGTTTGTGACCCAGTTCTGCATCCAACCGATGACCGCCCTTTTCTTTGATCATAATTAAAAGTGATAGAAACATGCATGTATTATTAATTGGCAATGGAGGTCGTGAGCACGCTTTGGCGTGGAAAATCAAACAAAGCACCCACTGCTCTGAACTCTATGTAGCCCCCGGCAACGCAGGCACCGCGTTGGTTGCCAAAAATGTGGCAATGGGTGTAGATGAATTTGAAAAGATAGGCGCATTCTGCCTTGAAAATAAAATTGAATTAATTGTGGTTGGTCCCGAAGTGCCTTTGGTAAAAGGTATCCGAGATTATTTTGAGCAGCAACCGCTCCTGAAAAATATACTGATGGTCGGGCCGGGAAAAGCTGGCGCTCAATTGGAGGGAAGTAAGGATTTTTCGAAGCAGTTCATGATCCGCAATCAGGTACCAACGGCCAAAGCAAGAACATTTTATTCAGGACAATCTGCGGAAGCAGCCGCTTATTTAGCTACCTGCCAACCACCGCTTGTATTGAAGGCAGATGGACTGGCAGCCGGTAAAGGTGTCATCATTACATCTGATCTGGCTGAAGCACAAGCCACCATGCATGAAATGTTGGAAGAGAAAAAATTTGGTGATGCCAGCTCAAAGGTTCTCGTGGAGGAATTTTTAGATGGAATTGAATTGTCTGTTTTTGTACTTACGGATGGCGAAGATTACGTCATTCTTCCAGAAGCCAAAGATTACAAACGCA
>JAJTHV010000313.1 GCA_021300095.1 Flammeovirgaceae bacterium
GCTATCTTCCCTTCTCAGTACGGTTGCTTAGCTTCACAAATACCTCAATGGGAACAACATGATACATCACTAGGCAGCAACTATTTTGTCCATATCTATACACTCTATTGACTTCGTTCCATACAACCACATTCTACCTTTTCAATTCTGTCAACATGGACTCTGGCACACCGTTTGCGTTTCAGTCCTTTCCGGAGGTGGCCCATGAGTTATGGGACAATGGTCCAGAAAATCCATTCCAATTGCCTGACTACGTGAGGAACTTGTTCCTCGGCCAGATCATTCAGAAGCAATTGGTTTTGGGGAATCAATCATTTCTGGATATTTCCTGCAACGTAACGCAAAAGTATCTTCACTACATGAGTGAGGCAGACAAACACTGTGGAAACGCAGCAATTATTAAGGAGGAGTTGACAAAACATTTCTTTCTACGAAAACAGGCGGAATTAATTGCACGAGCTTCATCAACCCAGCTCCGCGACGCAACGTACAGTCAGAAGGAAGAGACTAGTTCAGACTTCACTCCGTGGCCCACAAGTGACGAAGCGGAAACGTACAGTACTTTTGCGGACGCAGAACAGGCGCTCGGACCTTCTGTCGTCGTCAAGAGGAAAGAAACTGGAAACTGGGCTGTAATCCCAGAAAACTATGCTGGCTCTGAATATCACTGCAAAATAAAAGGCTGTAAAGCACGTTTTTTGATCTACAGCAAGACAATTGCCTTGGATTCTTCACCAGCCTACGTGTTGAGCAATGGAACGTACCACAACCATCCAATGGCTACTTGGCTCCAATACTACAAAGACGACATAAAGGCCAACGACGCAAAATCTAATGGAAATTCTACTCCACCCGACCAGAATCATAGGAGACCTAAACCTGGGTTACCTCCTATTTTTAAACTGAAGGTACAAAATTTGGTACGTGCCAACGCTACGATCCAACCACTAGAAGGTTGTAGGAGTATCATCGACCAGATGATTGAGCATCCTCTGCTGAATGAAGGGACGGAGATGACCTCTGTGATTGCAGAACAAATTAAACGCTCAATCAAGTACCATAAATCACTGACAAAAGACAACTCTGACCGTGTTGTCTGTGTCTGGGACGTGGGACAGTTTGGGAAGACGTATTCCCTCAACTTCCCGGAACTGCAGAACAAAAAGTACGTACCATCGCAACCTGACTCAGATGCTGAGTTACAGGAACTCGCATCTTGGTTCAGGAGAAACGATTTAGTGAATTTCAAATTTTATCAAACTGGTGCGCTTCACAAGCAAATGTTTGTGATCCGTCATCCTAACGTCGAAAGTGATGAGAAGGTCAAAACTTTGCTGAAGTCGAAACATCACAAAACGGGGAAGGATCCTTTCAACACAACGTTGGTACTTACCAGCTTTTCTATGTTGAACCTACTTTGTGAATGCGCGAAGTTTAATTGGGAGGTGCAAGCATCGGCCGATGGTACACATAAGATATCATCCGCTAACGGTTTCGTGGGGTGTTTGGTTGGGTTCGGGTGCATCAGCATTGCACGTGATGGCACCCGACAATGGAAACCAGTCGCGTATGCAATTGGTGAGGGAGAACGAGAAATCGTGAGTCTCATTACTTTCCTCAACGTAAAAAAAGCAGTACAGGACATATTTGGTCTTACCATTCCTGGTTTCAAAGGCGGGTTGGTATCGGATCACTCCCCCGTTTTCGTCAATGCTTTCCAATACGCATTTCCAACATCACGTCCATTACAGTGTTATACCCACATTGTGCGGAAATTTTTGTGCCCTAAAGACCGAAAAGACAATGGCCAGTATCGGGTTCATCTGAGCAATAAAGATGCAAACACTTTAAAATGGCTTCACTCCACCGCCTTGCAAGATGTCAGGAATCTTTACAAATGTAGAACGAAAGCGCAATTCCTTTGTTACGCCGATTTGATGCACGAAGGATGGGTTGCTGATGGTGAAAGGGAATTGTCAGAGAAATTTAGGGAATCTTACATTTTGGACGAAATGTATAATAAATGGTGGAGCACAGCGAGTAGTATCCCCGGCTACTCACCAGACAACAATCCCCTCGAGTCTTTAAACAAACAAATTAAGGGATGCAAGGACTTTCGGGGAATAATTGAACCCGGCAAATCGTTGCAGCGGGTGTTGAATCATGAGTTACCGAAGCTTATATGGTGGAACAGCACCGAACGAAGTGTACTTACGCAATATTATCCGGTTGTGCAAGAAGCAAAAGCATTCTTGGACGATCGTGTCCTAGAAATATGGAAGGGTTTTCAGTACGATATCGATGTTTTCATTTTGGATTCTGACAAACATGGCCTGTCTGGTTATCTAGTTAACGACGGAACGAACTTGGGTGAGTGTATCAATACGGAGTTGGTAAGCAAGTACGCAAGGTACTTACGTGGTGAATATTCAGACAAAGATCGGGTGGATCTGGTTGATTTTGTACTTCGCTACCACCATATCGTAAAGGAATCAAAGCCAAGTGTTTGGACAGTTTTCCTCTGCACTTGTAAGGAGTATTACCAGAGTAGGTACTGCCCGATGAGTGCTGTAATGCAGCACCGAAGGACGTTGCAGGAGAAGGGGAAGGACATACGGGTAGAAAAGAAGTGTTCGAAACGCAAAGAATTGAATGGTATAATGGAGTGTGTGAGAAGAGTAAGGGGGAAACAGAAGGAGACTGGAGCCAATTTGGCGGATGCAGTTGGAGCCAATTTGGCGGAGGCAGTAGGTACGCCCACGAGCAACATAATTCCACCCACCTGTACCCAAGATATGTAGCTGGATGATGACTGTATAGGAAGTATTCTGACCGGACTGAAAAGGTAGTGTTATGACATAATGCAAGATTAACAATTCGTGGAACGTAACTTGATGAGTTGAATTGAACAAAGTACTTGCTTACCTCATCATCATCATCGTAATCATCATCAAGCACATTCATCATCAAGTTCTCGCCGCCATGATCAACATCCTCATCTCATCATAAATATGTTGCCATACTTGATGATCATCATCTCATCATAAAATGTTGCCATCATCATCATCGTAATCATCATCATCAAGTTCTTGCCATCATCAAGAACTTGATAAGGTGATGAGGAGGATGATGATGGCAACAAATTGATGATGATGATTTTAATGATGATCAGGGCGGCGATAACTTGATGATGAGGTGATGATGGTGGCACAGGAAGGACAATAGGAGCAGTAACCATCTGCAGGTCAAAGACATACAATTTAGGGTGAGATAATGGACTGATTCTTCAATCTCATAACATTCATGTGCATGCAAGGATGCATTGGCACTTACCATGCCACTGGTAGGTAACAAACTACTGCTCCGTGAATTGAAGAGAAGATAGTGTGGTAGCAGCAGATCTGTGGGGTATACATCTTGTCCACAACCTCGGTATTGGCGTTTCCAAAGATGTGGACAAAAATCAAGAAAGGAATATCGTCGGGGATGGACTTCCGGACATCATCAAGCATTTTCTGTTGTTTCTTGTAGATGTTTTGTGGATCATCATTTTCGTCGAAGCTGTCGTCGTCCTTACGGGGTGGTTTGTCTGGATCTTCTCCCAGTTTCCAGCAAAAAACGACAGCGTCACAATCGTCATAATA
>JAJTHV010000162.1 GCA_021300095.1 Flammeovirgaceae bacterium
ATCTGCCCAGCACATCACTTCCACCGGCTTGATGTCTTTTCCGATGTAGCTGCGTGCAATCTCCACGCAGTGGCAACCCAAATCCAGAATACATCCACCGCCTGCTTGTTCAATATCCCAGAACCAATCGCTATGTGGACCCGGGTGTGTCTCACGTGATTTTGCCCATAGAATTCTGCCCAACGCTCCGTTCTTCACACTCTCATGCGCTTTGATAAACTTAGGTGTGTACACCAAGTCTTCCAGGTAGCCATTGAAGATGCCCGCTTTTTCTACGGCCTCTAGCATACGCTTAGCTTCCTCGGCATTTCGCCCCAATGGCTTGGTGGTGATCACCGCTTTTTTGTGTTTGCAGCAGAGCATCACCGCCTCTTCGTGCAAATGATTGGGCAGAGAAATACAAACAATATCTACATCCGGCCGATTGATGGCATCTTCCAAAACAGTAGTAACAAAAGCTACTTTGTAATCGGCCGCAAATTTTTTGGCGCTCTCTTCCTTACGGGAATAGATAGAAACAATTTTGTCTTTATTGCGATAGCCCTGAATGGAGTCAGCATAAAAGCGACCGATAAATCCGGAGCCGAGCATGGCAATGTTCATAGAGAATACTAGAATTAAAGATTGTTGAAATTATTAGGCTGCTTTTTGGTTTCCCTTAAAGAATATTCCAAACAACAGCATTACACCTCCGGCAATAGCAGCAGGGATAATCCAGATCTGTTGCCAGTTGTGGCCACCGCCTTCCAGTTTGTATGACTCTGTAATTTGTCCGGCCAACCAAAAGCCAACCAACATGCCCACACCGTACGTTGCCAACGTAATCAATCCTTGAGCAGCGGATTTCGCTGTTTCTCCTGCTCGTTGCTCGGTATAAATTTGCCCGCTCACAAAGAAGAAATCGTAACAGATACCGTGAAGGATAATTCCTAGATATAAAAAAGATGAAAGTGAATCAGCATTGCCAAAGCTGAACAACAAATAGCGAGCCACCCAGGCGCCCATACCAATCAATAATATGGTTTTAATTCCAAATCTGCGGAAGAAGAGCGGAATCAAAATCATGAACAGTGTTTCAGACACTTGCCCCAGCGACATTTTTGCAGCCGCGCCAGACATGTTGATTTCATTGAAAAATTTATTTGCTTCCTGATAGTAGAAAGCGAGTGGAATACAAATCAATACCGATGAGATAAAGAAGACGAGGAAGCTGCTGTCTTTCAATAACTTCAATGCATCAAGCCCGATGATATCACCAAACGAAATGGATTTGCCAGCAGCACCCGGAGGTGTGTGTGGCAAGAAGAAACTGAGAACACCTAAAATGGCGGAAGCGCCAGAAGCCAATAAGAATGTGTTGGCTAACAAATTCTTACTTTCCCAAGCCAGCCATCCGATGGTAAGCCCTGCCACAATCCAACCGATCGTTCCCCACACACGCAGGCGGGCAAACTCTTTTTCAGGATTGCTCAACTGACGGAAAGCGACCGAGTTAACCAACGCCAGCGTAGGCATGTAGGCAATCATGTATCCGAGTATCAATGGATAGAAGCTGGAGAAATCGGTTTGCTGCGAAAGCATATATAATAAAGCAGCGCCAACCAAATGCAAAACAGCCAGAATGCGCTGTGCGGCAAAGAAGCGGTCGGCAATTAAGCCAATAATGAATGGTGCGATGATGGCGCCCAATGATTGCGTGCCATAGGCCATGCCATTTTCAATATCTGAGGCGTTAAGGGTTTTACTCAGGTAGGTGCCCATCGTTACGAACCACGATCCCCAAATAAAGAATTCGAGGAACATCATGAGCGAGAGTTTAACAGTAGTGATCGGTTTCATTCGTATCAGTTTAAAATTAGGTAGTTCGATTTACGATTTATTTTTGAAATAAATCAATATCGAATGCAGAATTGTATGAATGGGAAATTAGTTGTTTTTATCCAGTAGCTTGTAAATCTCCGCTACCTTATCTTCTACAACTAAATTGTGGTTCTGCCAAAACGCAGGTTCTTCCATTGGGACTTTATTTTTGATGCTGGAAAGGCTCAACTTTTTAGAAATATCTTTTTCGCCCAAATTTATTTCCGTAGACAGCATTTCTTTGATGTGCGCATAGTTAAAATGCTTCGCGGTTTTGCTATTCAATATCTTGTAGAAACTAACCTGCTTGGAGTAATTTAAAAAGTATTTGCCGTCATGTTGCTTATACGTTTGTACCAGTTGATGCCCATACGGATCATATCGCAAATGTGGATATTTTCTTGATGAGTAGGGTTTCCGATAAATCAAAATCTCAAACTTCAGCACAGCAAAATTTGCTACGTCCACAAAAATTCGGCCTTTGGCCGATAGTGGTCCTGGGTAGCCAAAGCCAGTCGTAAAAGCCCCGGGTCGCTTACAGTCAAACGAAATTTCATAAACGAGCCGATTCTCCAAAACAGTTTTTCCAATTACACTTAGATCGTAATAACCAGGTCGATGAAGTACATTGTCTTTGTCTAAAACTACATCGTGTGTCAGCATCAGCCACAACGAACCCACACCGCTCCACAAATCTTTTTCCTGATTTTTAGTGGTATTCCGGAACTGCAAAATTTCTCCCTTTAACTTTTTTTGAATGGTAGACGAGGGCGTGTAACCGTCTTGATTGTACACCATCACGGAGGCCTCTTCGTTGAACATTACCGAGTCATTGTCATAATCTTTTACGCGGAAGAAAAACTCTTGGTGATGAGGGAGTTGGTAATAATTTGATGAAATGCTCTTTTCGGCTTTTTTTAAAATCTCCTTGGCCGAAAGGGATTTCGCACGAATCTCCAAGGCTTCCAATTCATATTGCCGAGGGATTAGTTCAAACTTGTTGCTTCTCTTGAATTCCGAAACAGATACAGTATCAGAAAAATAGCCAATGGAAGAAATTACTAGTTTATCTGCGGGGCTCGATTTCCAATTGAAGGCAAACTCACCAACAGAATTGCAAGCCACGCCTTTTGAGGTATTCATCAACGAAACAGTGGCGTACGCAATTCCTTCTTTGGTGCTTTTGTCGGTGACTCTCTTCACCGATGCCTGCATTGGTTTTCGTTGAGCCGTTGGGTTAGTGACTTTAATGGGTGGTGCATTGGTTGAATCACTTGCTACCGGAATCGATGGCGGGTATGAATGCTTGATAAAGAAAAGTCCGTCTACAATTTTTGGCCAAGCTGCTTCTATAGGTAAGTTGCCCAATGCCGAGGAATAAAAATAGTTTGCATTTCTGTTCTTGCTGTAATCCACGAATGCAAAATCAAAGTTTTTATCAACCAGATATCTTTCAATGCTTTTGGCAGGTGGCTCAATCGGCTTGAGGGATTTGGGCGGAAATCCAAGCATTCCAAAACTTCCCTCAAAAGACGAAAAGGCGAGGCTATAAACGTTGTCACCAAAATGATTTTTTAACACTTGTCCCATAGGCTCAGCGCCCTCCAACAACTTATCAAAATTGGTCGGCTCATGATTTTTTTCTAAACTATCTAGCCGATGGGCAAATGTTCTAGTTAAGCTTGTGGCTCGGTGCAATTGAATTTGATTTGCGAAATGATAGGTGGCGCCCCAACAAATGATTTTGCTATTGGGATAAAGCGTAGAAAGGAAAATTAGATTTTTTGCCATTTGCAAATCGCGCGGATTCTGGACTTTTATCTCTTTGCCATTCATCACATCAATCTCGTATTGAACCATCGCCAACCAACTGATCAATACTTGGTGCATTACCTTAGCATGAATTGTTTCTTTGCCGGAAAGCGTATCAAACGCTTTCAAAATTCTTTGTGCTGAAGTGAAAAATCGGGCGGAATCGGCAGCATCACTGGCCACAAATTCGGCATCACCTTCAATCACTTCTTGTAAAACTTGATAGTCTGACTCAGTTAAAGATTGCGAATCCTTTAAAAGCTCTTTTAAGTCCGACAAATAATTTTCTTTGAAGAAGTTATCGGCCTGACAATCGAAACCGCTTACGAGTAAAGGAGCTGAACTCTTGTGCTGCGTGTTAATGTATTCGAGCAGCGGCACTAACTCTTTCGACTCTGACCAGATGTCGAAAACACTTTGCTTAAGAGGATTGTTTGAAAAATTTGAATTTAATAATTCATTCGCTTTGTAATTATCGTAAAGCCCACTTTCAAAACTCAAAACGTTAAAACCTAGCTGCTCATGTAGAAATTTTATAAGCCTGACTTTGGCTTGAAACGTTGCGCCCTCTCCATGCGATTGCTCGCCCAACAAAACAATTCTTTTGTCTTTAAGGACCTCTTTTAAAGGTTCAAGGTCAACAAAATCAGTTTGAGAAGGGTCAATCGATTTTATCTGGTGAATTGGAAATCCGGTGTCGGATGTTTGTGCTATTAGTGGAATGCTGACAATAATTAAAAGCGGTAATAGGATATATCGCATTTTTGATGAGGTTAGGTGTGACATAACGATCCTTAAGTAATCTATATTATTAGGATTCTTCAAAGAAAGTTGTCACCTCTAACCGATTATTGTCGGGGTCGAGTGTTTCAAATTCGTAATAGCCATCGCCTGTTTTCGCGGTCCACTTAGAATTGGGATACCAGCATTCGCTAATTGCTTAGCTTTTTCATCTACTTGATCCATGGTGTCGACACCAAAAGCCAAATGAATGATACCTTGATGTTGGGCAGCGACCCGATCATTCGTATTCGCAGGTACTCCTACCATCTGCATCAACTCCAGCCGTGCGCCCGATTGAAAACTGAGAAAGTAACTTTGAAACTGTTTTTTCTCGTTGGTGTATTTCTCATTCGGCACACCGTCAAAGAATTTCACATAGAAATCTTTTAATACTTCTAGTTGTTGCGTCCAGATGGCTACGTGTTCGAGGGTCATTTAGTACAAACGATTAACTAGGGATAGAATCAACAGATAAAATTTAAAATCTGATTTTTCTGGTTTGTAGAAAGCCCTTCAATTAATCGCCAAATCTCACCATCATATATCTTTGCTTGGGTAAACCCAAATGTCTCTGCACCATATTCGAAAACTTCGTATAAATCAATGCTAAACTGCCTCGAGACAACTACGTCAAGTACTTTTGTTCCCTCCATCCTTTAATCAATTTCTTTGATTCCTCAATTGAATAAAAGGGGCCTTTTTCAGCAGCTTTAATAGCTTCTTTTAATTGATCGTCCGACAATGCTTCTCCCGATAAAGCTATACTTTGCGCTACCAATTTTTTACCTGAAGTTTTCATTGTTATAAATTTTTTCGGATACTAAATCACTAGAAAACCCGATTGATTGTTACTAATTTAACTCAATTCGTTAGTTAATCAAATAACAATAGATAGTGTAGCTCTCTACACCATCTTCTCCGGCCTTACCCACTCATCAAACTGCTCGGAAGTAAGCAAGCCTAATTCGACAGCAGCCTCGCGAAGGGTTTTGTTTTCTTTGTGCGCCTTCTTGGCAATCTTCGCAGCATTCTCGTAACCGATGTGGGTATTTAAAGCCGTTACTAGCATCAA
This sequence comes from Flammeovirgaceae bacterium, assembly GCA_021300095.1. Classification (GTDB taxonomy): domain Bacteria; phylum Bacteroidota; class Bacteroidia; order Cytophagales; family Cyclobacteriaceae; genus ELB16-189. The sequence goes on from JAJTHV010000162.1 coordinate 5,528, forward strand.
CGAATTTTCCATGTGTTGTTTGATGATGGGCAAGTTTGGCTCGATACCGATAGCACATTTATCATTAAAGGAAACACACGCATCGCCTATCAAGCGGGCACTTTGCAATACGTTCGCAGCAATTACAGGTTTGAATACGTTCAACTCAAAGTGACCGTTCGAACCTCCAATGGTCACGGCTACATCGTTGCCCATCACTTGTGCGCACACCATCGTCATCGCTTCGGGTTGAGTAGGGTTTACCTTCCCCGGCATAATGGAAGATCCAGGTTCGTTATCAGGAATAATAATTTCACCTATACCACTGCGCGGGCCCGAGCTGAGCATGCGAATGTCGTTCGCAATTTTCATCAATGAAACCGCTACACGCTTCAGTGCTCCGGAGAGTTCCACCATTGCATCGTGTGCTGCCAATGCTTCAAACTTATTAGGTGCTGTTACAAATGGAAGGCCGGTCAATTCCGCAATCTTTTTCGCTACGAGCACATCGTATCCTTTGGGGGTATTCAATCCCGTGCCAACGGCTGTGCCACCCAATGCTAATTCACTAATCATTCCTAATGAATTGTTAATAGCGCGAATACCGTTATCTAATTGTTGCGCATAACCACCAAATTCCTGGCCTAAGGTAAGTGGAGTCGCGTCCATAAAGTGTGTGCGACCGGTTTTTACAATGGCTTTAAAGTCGGTTGCTTTTTTATGAAGCGTATCGCGCAGCTTTTGCAATCCCGGCAAGGTAATTTCTACTACTTGCTTGTAGGCTGCAATGTGCATGGCGGTAGGATACGTATCGTTGCTGGATTGTGATTTGTTGACATCATCATTCGGGTGCAACACTTTTTTCTCGTCTGTCAGTTTGCCGCCACTCAACACGTGCGCGCGGTAAGCGATTACCTCGTTCGCATTCATGTTGCTTTGTGTGCCGGAGCCTGTTTGCCAGATCACCAGCGGAAATTGATCATCAAGTTTGCCCGCCACAATTTCATCGCACACTTTGGAGATCATATCTTTCTTGTCTGCGGCAAGAGCCCCTAACTCGTGGTTGGCCATAGCCGCTGCTTTTTTCAGGTAGCCGAACGCGTGGATAATCTCCTTGGGCATGCTAGCCTCAGGTCCGATCTTAAAATTGTTGCGCGAGCGCTCGGTTTGTGCGCCCCAATATTTGTCGGCCGGTACTTGTACCTCGCCCATGGTGTCTTTTTCGATGCGGAAGTTCATGTGTATAGTTGAGTTTAAACAGTGGGTAAAAATAAACAAACCTTCGTGGTGTCTGGAGCCTTTTAAATTATTTTTCTGATTTGTTACTAACTGGTAGAACAAATAACCAACTGTTCCGTATATTAGTTCTACAATTTAGTAGTATATGATAGAAACACGACTGGGCGAATTTGAAGAAGTGATCTTATTGCTCACAGGCATTTTAGGTGAAGAAGCCTACGCTTTTAAGATTGCCGAAGAGTTTGAATCGCAAACGAAGCGCTCTGTTTCCATTGGAGCGGTACACTCTACCCTTACCCGATTAGAAGAAAAAGGATTTTTGAAATCGGAGATGGGCAAATCAACAGCTGAACGCGGAGGCAGGCGCAAGCGCATTTACACCATCACCGCCTACGGAAAAAAAACCTTAACGGCTGCCAAAGAATTCAAACAAGCGCTGTGGGATCAGTTTCCGGGCTTTGCTACTTCTAAAGTGAGCTTTGGTCTTTCATGAGCGCAAACACAAAACCTCCGGGGCTGGCCACATGGCTGCTGAAAAGCTTTTTACGCGATGACCTGGTCGAAGAAGTACAGGGTGATCTGGATGAAAAATTTCAAACAGATTTGAAAACGAAATCCAGGTACAAAGCCAAATGGGATTATTGGTACCAAACGCTCAATTATCTCCGCCCCTTTGCCATTAAAAAATTTAAAAGACTAAGCGCCATGAACAATCAGCTACTGGGAAATTATTTCAAGATCAGTACACGAAACATTTTGAAGCATAAAATGATTTCGGTTATCAACGTTTTTAGCTTAGCAATAGGGCTTGCCGCATGTGTTGTTATTTATTTGTTTGTCTCTGATGAGCAAAGTTTTGATTCTTTTCATTCGAAAAGCAGCCATATCTACCGATTAGATGAAGTGCAAAAGTTTACCGGCACAAATGAACAGAAAGTAGCTCTCTCCATGCCGGGCATGGGTCCTGCACTCAAACGTGATTTTCCGGAAGTCAATAACTATGTGCGGTTTTGGTTGCGCGGAAAGCAACTGATGACCAAAGATGAAACCAAGCAATTGATCGACAATGTGATGGTGGTGGATAGCACTTTCTTTGATTTTTTTGATTTTCCGCTGATTCACGGAGACGTCAATACATGCTTGGATCGACCGCTCACAATTTTGTTGACCGAATCTACGGCTCTTAAATTTTTCAAATCAACGGATGAAGCCCTCAACAAAACAATTTTTTGGGACGGCCGCGATTATCAGATAACAGGTATTTTAAAAGATGTTCCGGAGAATTCGCATATTCAATTTGAAGCCTTAATGTCGATGGTGACATATACGAAAGGCGAGGATAATGTGAACAACTCGTGGGGTGGCAATTGGATGACTACGTATCTTTTGTTAGAACCCAACTCGAATATCAAGCGGATGGAAGAGAAGTTTCCAAAGTTTCTTTCCAGCCACATGGATGATCCTCAAATCAATTCCAATTATAAATTATTTCTACAGCGACTCGATCAGGTTCATTTGGCTTCCAACGATATTGAACATGACTATATTAATTACCGAAAATTTAATGGATCGTATCTGATGATCTTCTATGTAATCGCGGGATTTATCTTAGTGATTGCCGCTGTGAATTTTATGAACCTTACGACTGCGAGGGCCTCACATCGTTGGAAGGAAATAGGCGTGCGCAAAACAATTGGAGCCAAGAAACTTCAGTTGTTTGGTCAGTTTATTTTTGAGTCGGTGATGTTAGCAGGAATCGCATTGACGGTGGCTTTATTGCTCGACATCCTTTTCATACCGATCCTCAATGATTTGATCGGACGACAGCTCTCCATCGTGCAGTTGTTTCACAACGTTTGGCAGCTCGCAGCTGTTTTATTGGCTACGCTTTCATTGGGAATAATCACCGGAATCTACCCTTCGTTTTACATGACCTCATTTAACTTATCGCGGGTGCTAAAAGGAGGCAACAAAAGCGAGGGTAAATCGGTGCTGCGAAGTACATTGGTGGTGATTCAATTTGGGTTGGCGATCGGCATGATCGTAAGCACGCTAATTGTTATTCAGCAATTGTCCTTCATGAAAGAATCGGATATAGGTTTTGACAAAGACCAAATGTTGTTGGTAAATATGAATAACGAAGCCAACGAAAAATTTGAGACCATAAAAAAAGAATTGCAAAAACAATCCATGATTAAAGGGGTAACAGCCAGTGGTCAGCGCTTGGGCAACAATCTGCACCAATGGGGATTTAAAGTGAAGGCGGATACCGGTGTGCTTTCGATTACCCCTTCCAACGTGAATGTAGATTATGATTACCTAACCGTGTATGGCATGGAGATGAAGGAGGGCCGTGGGTTTTCGAAAGACAATCTTAACGATAACGGTCGCGCTTTCGTGATCAATGAGTCGTTTGCCAATGAACTAAAGCTAAAGGAAACCATCGGTACACGAGCCGGGCACGATTGGTATCACAATGATTCACTCGGTACAATCATCGGAGTGGTGAAAGATTTTAACTTCAACTCTCTACATTATAAAGTGAATACGCTGGCATTGGTAGTGCATCCGGAATGGGGTTACAACGAACTTTCTGTAAAAATTGAGAAGGGGCGAAACGCAGAAGGGATTGCTGCAGTAAAAAAAGTATGGGATGAGTTGGTGCCATCGTATCCATTTGATTATACTTTTTTGGATGCCCACTTTGAGGAGGTCTACCGGTCGGACAAACAAATGAGTGCGGTTGTTACGATCATGGCGGGCTTATCCATTTTAATTTCATGTATCGGATTGTTTGGTTTAGCGGCCATTACGATTGAACAGAAAACGAAAGAGATTGGAGTTAGAAAAGTGCTGGGTGCAACGGAAAGTCAGATTACGGTTCTTCTATCACGTAACTTTGCAGGCCTGATTGGAATTGCCTTTGTGATAGTGAGTCCTGTCGCTTACCTCACATTGCAGCGTTGGTTAGAAACTTTTGCTTACCGCATTGAAATAAATCTGCTTGTTTTTGTGGCGGGAGGAGTTCTGGCCTTAGTAATTGGTATGCTCGTAATCAGCTATCATACCTTGAGATCAGCTCGGGCCAATCCGGTGAAGGCATTGCGTTACGAGTAATAAAATGATGAACGTGCGATGAGATGACCGATTTGGAGGTTAGTCTGTTCACCATCGAACAATTCAAATGAGATTATCCTTCTAAAACGCGCAATTCGCGCGTTTTTATTTTTGGCACAATTATTATTACTACAAATAGGAATTAATTATTCCCAGCATGAAGAAGTATCAATTAGGCGAGTTTGAGGAAGTAGTGATGCTTACCGTTGGCATCCTGTACAAAGATGCTTATGGTGTATCTATTAAAAAAGAAATTGAAATCCGTCTGAAACGAGGTGTCAGCGTTGGTGCACTGCAAACGGCCTTGAAGCGATTGGAAGACAAAGGCTACCTCAAATCGTTTGAAGGTGAAGCGACCGAAGAGCGTGCTGGGCGACCTAAAAAATATTTTCAGATCACAGCCTTGGGTAAGAAAGCAATGGAACACATAAAGAGTACGCGTGATGAATTGTGGAGCGCAATACCGAAAGTGGCGTGGGAAGTGAAGATTGTTTAAAAAAAATTGACAATAGACAAATCGGCAATTGACAATACTTACCTCCAAAACTAAGCAACATTTATCAATTGTTTTGTTGTGAATGGTCAACTGAAAACGAAATGAATTTGAAACACAGCAGTAAACATCCTCCTACATTCTTTTTAAAATTCTTCCGCTGGTTCTGCCACCCGAAGCTGAAGGATTCTATTGAGGGCGATTTGATGGAGTTGTATCAGGAGCGCAGAGCTGAAAATGGAAAGTTGAAAGCGGACTTAAAATTTGTGAGGGATGTGCTCCTATTATTTAGACCAAGCATTATCAAACCAATAGAAGGATATCAGAATTTAAACAACTACGGTATGATCAAAAGTTATTTTGCGATTGGGTGGAGGAATATTCTCAAGTACAAAGTATTCTCGTTTATCAATGTGTTTGGCTTAGCCGTAGCCATGTCGGTATGTATGCTCATCATTTTGATGTTGGCCGATCAAAAAAGTTATGATCAGTTTCACCAAAAGAAAAATAACATCTATCGGGTACTCACAAAAATACCAAAGTCGCTCAAGCCAAATGCATCTAGCCCGTTTCCACTGGCAAGTTCCATCAAATCGGACTACCCAATCATTGCCGATGCCACCCATTTAGTGCCCGGTATTGGTGGAGATGCGATCTATCAACAAAAGGCCTCAGAGATGCGTGGATTTTTTGCTGATGCTTCTTTCTTTGACGTGTTCAGTTTTGAATTGGAGAAAGGGAACAAGCAAAATGCTTTGTCTTTACCACAGTCCATGATTATCACGACTGAAATTGCCCACCGATTATTCAATGGAGAAGAGCCCATCGGAAAGACAGTTGAGTTCATAAACCGTGGCTTAAGTCATTTGAAGGTGGATGGAGAAGCCACTCCTTCCAATTGGGGAATTTTTACAATCACCGGAGTGATTGATGCCCAGAAATACAAATCGCACATTCAGTTTGGCGTATTGATTTCGAGTTCTACAATCAAATCGCTTGCCGTAGATGGAAAGTTTAAGGACATGACCGATAACTGGCAAGAGTATTCTAACTGCTACTCGTATGTCCTTCTTCATCCTGAAAGTAAATCTGAAGATTTAACGACCGCTTTGAATGACCTCACTGCGCGAAAGTATAAGGACAATGCAGAACTAAAAAACTTGAAGTTAGTTGGGCAGAATCTAATGGACATTACACCAGGAATATTTGTGGGCAATCCAATCAGTTTTAGCTTGCCCATCGAAGTGTATTATTTCTTGTCTTTCTTGGCACTAGCCATCATGCTATCGGCAGGTGTGAATTACACCAACCTATCAACGGCAAGGGCGCTGACCCGCGCGAAGGAGATTGGTGTTCGAAAAGTGACAGGTGCTAGGCGAAAAGATTTGATTTTTCAGTTTTTGAGTGAATCCATTTTGATTTCTTTCCTCTCCTTAGTACTCGCCATGATTTTGTTGTTGTTTGTAAAGCCGGCATTCAAAGGCTTGTGGGTCAATAACTATCTGAATTTTGAATTACATGAGAACAGTACTGTCTATTTCTATTTCATCTTGTTTGCGTTATTAGTCGGGTTACTGGCAGGTATTTATCCTGCGTTCCGCTTGTCTAGGCTTCAACCCATTTTAGCGATTCAGAAAAAAGAAAGTGTGCCTTCTAAGAAATGGGGCATGCAGAAGTTTTTAAGTGTGTCTCAATTTATTGTTTCGCTTTTTTTTATTACCACGTCCATCTTGTTGTACAATCAGTTCAAACATCATTTAGCCATTGACTACGGTTTTAATGCGAAGCAGATTGTCAATGTCAAGTTACAGGGCAATGAGTATTCAAAAGTCTCAAACGAATTAAGTAAAATTCCAGGCGTTGCTTCTATTTCTGCTTGTGATTACTTGCCGGCCACAGGTACACAGAATAACACAGCACTAAAAATTGCAGGTAGCGAAAAAGACTATCTAGGAGTTACTGTTCTGGTGACTGATGAGAAATTCATGGAAACCCTTGAACTCAAGATTATAGCGGGCAAAAATTTGCCTGATTCGAGTCGCGCGCACAATCGGTTTATTCTTTTGAATGAATCGGCAATACAAAAACTAGGTTATCAACATCCATCAGAAATAGTTGGTGAACTGATGGAACAACATGGCAGTAAAGAAATGGTAGAAGTAGTTGGTGTGGTTCGAGATTTTCGTTTTCGCATGCCGAGTGAGCAGGAAGTCATTGCCCCAATAATGATTCACAATCGCCCATCCAGCTTTCGCTATGCAAATTTGAAAATCATATCGAATGATCGAACAGAGACAATCGCTCGCCTGGAGGAAGCATGGAGAAAACTGGATCCGATGCATCCGTTAGATTATCAATTCTATGATGAACAGTTGGCCGAAACCAATCAAGGTTTTGTGGATATTGTTTCAATAATCGGCTCATTTGCATTCCTAGCTATCACCATTGCCTGCTTGGGGTTATTGGGTATGGCAACTTACACCACCGAGCGCAAGAGCAAGGAGATTGGTATTAGGAAAGTGATGGGCGCGGGCGATATGAGTGTTGCGCTGTTGCTTTCAAAAGGATTTTTGAAAATGCTACTAGTGTCAATAGGTATTGGCGCGCCTTTCAGTTACTTCATTAACAATCTTTGGCTTCAGCATTTTCCCAACAGAGTTGAATTTGGGTTCGGGACTGTCTTGTTGGGAATAGTTGTATTGTTAGGTTTGGGCTTAATCACTATCGGCTCACAAACGTTTCGGGCTTCTAAACGAAATCCGGTGGAGAGTTTAAAATCCGAATAGACGCAAGACATTCGATAATGAGTATCAAGAAATCTTTTCAATTCACTTCTTCAGTTTAGTGTCTTAAATCGTATGTCCAACAAGCCGCCCAAATCCTTTCTCAAATTCTTCCGCTGGTTCTGCCATCCGAAGTTGAGGGATTCTATCGAGGGAGATTTGATGGAGTTGTATCAGGAGCGCAGAGCTGAAAATGGAAAGTTGAAAGCGGACTTAAAATTTGTGAGGGATGTGCTGTTGCTTTTCAGACCAAGCATTATCAAACCACTGGAAGGATATCAGAATTTAAACAACTACGGTATGATCAAAAGTTATTTTACGATTGGGTGGAGAAATTTGCTGCGAAACAAAGGGTATTCATTAATTAACATTCTTGGTCTAGCGGTGGGCATGGCGGCTTGTTTACTCATTGTGCAGTATGTGCGTTTTGAAAAAAGTTATGATGACTTCCACGAACAGTCTGACAACATCTATCGTGTTACAATGAATCGATATGTAAACGGAAATTTTAAATTCAATTCAGCGAAGACTTATCCAGCTATTGCACCAAGACTTAAAGAAGATTTTCCTGAGATAGTAGACTATGTAAGATTACTGCCTGATCATGGCATCTTAGCACTGGAGGGAACAGACCAACGTCACTATGAAGATAAGATACTATTGGCCGATGCTTCTTTCTTCAACATTTTTTCATATAAACTTCTCAAGGGTGAAGCGAAAAATGTACTGCAAGCCCCCAATTCTATCGCATTGTCAACTAGTGCGTCAACAAAATATTTTGGAGCGGATGAACCCATTGGTAAAACACTGAATTTCTATAAAGACGATGGCACACAAGAAACCTACAAGGTAACAGGGATATTTGAAGATGCCCCAACCAATTCTCACTTCCATTTTGACATGGTAGTATCCTATAGCACCTTACTACTTAGGTACGGAAATAATAATCCTGAATGGAGACCATCAGAAGATAGCTGGCAGGTAGATGATTACTATACGTATGTTTTATTGGAAAAAAATGCGCTGCCGGCCGAGCTGGAAAAAAAATTCCCCGACTTTTTCAGCCGATACAAAGGAAAGTTGTTCGAGGCCAGAAATGTAAGAGAAGAATTGTATTTGCAACCCATACGTAAAATCCATTTGTATTCTGACCTGCAATCGGAGATTGGCCCGACTGGAAATTATAAATTCATTTATTACCTGAGTTTGATTGCTGGTTTCATCATTCTAATCGCTTGGATAAACTATGTAAACCTTACCACAGCAAAAGCAGCAGATAGAGCCAAGGAAGTTGGTATCCGAAAGGCATTCGGCTCTCAACGAAAGCAGTTGATAACTCAATTCATGTTTGAATCCATAATTACCAACGCGATTGCTCTCGTATTGTCACTCATCCTTTACCAAGTTGGGTTATCCTTTTTTCAGACGTTTTCAGGGTTTGTTTTCATTACCACATTTTCTGACGGACTATTTATAGCTCTGGTCTTATCCCTATGCGGGATAGTGCTTTCCTCCGTTTATCCCGCCTTGGTGCTTTCTGGTTTCAAACCGATCGTGGCATTGAAAGGTGTGATTGCAATTTCAGGTCGTGGCATCGACCTGAGAAAAAGTTTGGTGTTGTTTCAGTTTGTTACTGCCATCTTGATGATTACTGGGTTGCTCACTATTCGTCAGCAGATCAACTTTATGAAAACGCAGGAGTTAGGATTTGATGCAGAAAAATTGGTGATCGTGAGGGCTGCTGCTTATCTTAAAACGGGCAATGAAGAAGCGTATGAAAGGACATCTATTGCCTTTAAAAACAATCTTTTGCAACATCGGCAGATTAGCAACGTAACTGAGTCCGGATTTGTACCGGGGCAAGAAATTGCGTGGCGACAAGGAATGGTACGAAGGGTAATAAGTGAACCGAGTACGGTAGATACCTATCATGTTTTTGCTGTAGACGAACGTTTCTTCGCCACCTATGCTATAGACGTTGTTGCGGGCAAGGTTTTCTCTGATGCTTTTAATCCAAAGAATGCAATTGTTGTAAATGAAACGGCTGCTCATCGCTTGGGTTTTGTGAAAGCCGAGGATGCCTTGGGCGAAGAAGTGTATGTTGATATAGATGGTAGCAATAAAGGCCGTATCGTTGGAGTAATAAAAAACTATCATCATTTGTCTTTGAAGGATAACTTTCAACCTCAATTATTTTTCCATCGGGCGGCCACCTGGTCGTACTTTACGGTTAAAGTTGCTGGCGAACACCTGCCAGAGGAAATTAATATCATTAAGAAAGAGTTTACCGCAGCATTTCCGGACAATCCGTTTGACTTTGTTTTTATGGATCAGTTTTTCAATGCTCAATACCAAATCGATCAGCGTTTTGAAAAAGTATTTGGATTATTTTCTCTGTTGGCAATTTTCATTTCCTGCCTCGGTCTGTTTGGATTATCCTCTTACACGCTCATTCAGCGTACCAAAGAAATTGGCATCCGCAAGGTTTTAGGCGCATCGATAGGAAACATTATTTCATTGCTTTCAAAAGATAGTATAAAGCTCGTGCTAATTGCGGGAGTGATTACACTTCCAGTTGCTTATTTCAGTGTAGGTTATTGGCTGAACAACTACGCCTTTCGCATAGAAATTACCTGGTGGTTGCTAACGGTTCCAATAGTTTTGGCTCTGTTACTTGCGTTTGCAACAGTGAGCATTCAAACAATCAAAACCGCTTTAGCCAGTTCCATAAACAATTTAAGGTCAGAATGAAAAGTTGGCAATCACCAGTAGGCAGTCGCCAGCCTATTAAATGAAACGAAGTTTTGAAAAAAGAAAACAATATACCACCGAGGCCTTTTCTCAAATTCTTCCGCTGGTTCTGCCACCCGAAGTTGATGGATTCAATTGAGGGCGATTTGATGGAGTTGTATGATGAACGAGTAAAAGAGGGTGGAAAGAGAAAAGCGGATTTAAAATTTGTGAGGGATGTGCTTTTGCTTTTCAGACCAAGCATTATCAAACCACTGGAAGGATATCAGAATTTAAACAACTACGGTATGATCAAAAATTATTTCAAGATTAGTCTTCGACAACTCATCAAAAACAAAACATTCACTTTTATAAATGTATTCGGTTTGGTGTTGGGCATTTCATTTAGCACGATGCTCTACACCTATGTAAGCAACGAACTTTCATACGATTCCTTTCATCAGAAATCAGGCCGGATATACCGAGCTCTCTGGGTGAATAAATCCATCCCTGATAATGTCCGCACCTTCGGCAGTATCGTGCCGCTGATCGGTCCTGAATTAGTAAACTCGTTTCCGGAAGTAGAAGAGATGACCCGACTCTTTCAATTTTCCGGTCAGGTGGTAGTGGAAATAGGCGAAGCAAAGTATAGTGAGCGAAACTGGTTCACGACAGAAGACGCCAACTTTTTTAATGTCTTTGATTTTGATTTCGTAGCAGGCAATAAAACAACCGCGCTGTCTCAATCTTTTTCAGTGGTACTCACCGAGTCCACCGCAAAAAAATACTTCGGTGACGAAAACGCACTCGGTAAAACCTTGAATCTGCAAAACCTTGGTGTAGTTAAAGTGACCGGCATTATCAAAGACCTTCCTAAGAATTCGCACCTGCAATTTGACTTATTGTTTTCTAAAATTCTTGTCACTCAGGATTGGACCGACTATCTGAATAGCTGGCAGGATGTAGGAGCTTTCACCTATGTGGTATTGAAAGAGGGAAAATCGATTCAAGAGGTAGAAGCGAAGATGCCCGAGTTCAGAAAAAAACATTGGGGACCTAATTTGGAATCCCGTGAAATTGCTTTTCAGCCTATTCAGGATATTTATCTGCACTCGGGTGATATTCAAAATGGCTCAGAAAACGAACACGGTCAGCTTTCATACGTGTACATCTTTTCCAGCATGGCGATATTCCTGTTAATCATTGCTGCCATCAATTACATCAACCTCACTACATCCAAGGTTTCTTCGCGCGCCAAAGAAATAGGTATTCGCAAAGTAGCAGGAGCTGTAAAAACACAACTCATTTTTCAGTTTTTAACAGAGGCTTTTGTCGTCACCTTCCTTTCCATGCTGCTGTCATTGGTTATGATGAATCTGTGTTTCCCTTTCTTCAATTCAATCACCGGAAAGGACTTTGATCTTACCTTTTCAAACATTGGTGAGTTCATGCCCGCTCTTCTGGCAATTGCCCTGATCATTGGCGTCATCGCTGGAAGCTACCCGGCCTTCTACTTATCAAAACTAAAACCAGTCGCCACGCTCAAAAGCCAGACGGTGTTTACAAAAAGCAGATTTAATCTCCGTACTTCACTAGTGGTTTTTCAATTTACCATCACCATTGTATTGATTGTAGCTACATTGGTAATCAGCAACCAGATCAACTTCATCCAAACGAAGGACATGGGCTTCAACAAAGAGCAACTTATAATCATTGATATCAACAGTGGTGCGGTGCGCAACCAGTTTCAGGCGATGAAGAATGAGTTTTCTAAAATCGCAGGTGTACAGCAAGTAGCCGTTTCCTCACGCGTGCCGGGCGAGTGGAAGAACATTCGTCAAGTGTATGCGCGAACCACCAATGAAGCAAGTGCAAACGCAGACTCGCTGCAAACGTACTTCATGGGGTTTGACGAAGACATGCTGAGCACCTATCAACTTCAACTGGCGGCAGGCAGTTTCTTTAAAGGCACCGCAGCCGATTCTATGAACGTGGTGATAAATGCGTCAGCAGCAAAGGCCATGAACTTGCAAAATCCGGTAGGCACTGTGCTTCAGATTACCACACGCAATGGCAAGTGGAATGCACACGTGATTGGTGTGCTGCAGGATTTTAATTTTCAGTCGCTGCATCAAAAAATTGCGCCCATCATTATCGGCTATCGCAACAATCCCGTTCAAGCCATTGATTACTTTACCCTCAAAGTTTCAGGCGATACACAACCGCTGATTGAAGGCGCGACTAAAGTCTGCGAAAAGTTTGATCCCGAAACGCCTGTTGAATATCATTTTCTTACCGAGCAGTTAAACACCTTTTATGTATCCGAGAAAAAGGCAGGCATGATTTTTCAGATGGCCGGAGCGCTGAGCATATTCGTAGCCTGCCTCGGGCTGTTGGGCTTGGCCAACTATCATGTAGATCGCAAAAGCAAGGAACTTGGCATTCGAAAAATATTAGGCGCAGGTTCGCTCAATTTATTTTTGATGGTGTCACTTTCATTTACGCGGCAGGTGGCGCTTGCCTTTGTGTTGGCCTGCCCGTTGGCGTGGTATGTTATGCGTGAGTGGCTGAGTGCATTTGAGTATCGCATTCCATTGGGTGCAGGTGTGTTTGTATTGGCCGGTGCGATGGTGTTGCTATTGGCACTGCTTACAGTGAGTTATCAATCCGTGAAGGCAGCCATGTTCAATCCGATTGACTCATTGAGGAAAGAATAAATTCTGGGCTTGCCCTCCGAAGCCTTTTTTTACCTGCCGAAGTTTTCTTGATTGCCGAAGCTTTTAAGTTTCAACGAAGGCAGTAGCTTAGGCAATAACGAAGGCAGTAAGCGTAGGCAATAACGTAGGAGGGCCTGCCCTCCGAAGCTTTTGCGGAGGAGGGCGTGCCCCGCGCCTAATAATTGACGTGTATTATTAAAGGTCGGGCAAGGCGCGGGTCAGGCTTTCCGTTACAATCTTTTTGCTTGACGCACTGTCAATATTTATAAAGGCCGGAGAAGCAAAAAGGATTTCCACTACAATCCTTCACGCGGGGGCAGTGTGGGAATTCGCTGACAATCTTCGACTTTTGTCAACTAGGGATTAGTCTAAAACTTCTTTCGCTCTTAGGAATAAAGCTTATAAAATACTTATACGTTTGAGGGGGAGTGAAGGTGGGAAGTTGTTCCTTAATTAAGCTTAGACAAATGCTATAGTTTAGTTTTTCAACTTCAGACAAAACGATCCCAATAGCTCTTTCACTATCACCATAATATTCAAGGTAAGCACTTTTTGAAATGCCCAGATCTTTTGAGTGGAGTTTCCACATTCGTTGAGGACTATAGGCGATTATCTCTTTCACGGTGGCTACCCCAACGATGGCTTTGATGGGTGATGTACAATAAATAATAATATGGTCGCCTGGGGTAACATTAGGTTTAGCTTTTCTTAATTCAATTTTTTTTGTACCATCAAAAATGCGGTTCGTATATTCTTCCTTAACTGAAATGAAAAGATATTTTTTCATGAATTCCCTTTAGCTAAACTATATATCTTATTAAAAATGAGGTGATTCACTTTAACGGGCGAAACAAACGTCTGCTTCTTAAAATTTTCACTCAATAATACGGCATTTGTCGTTGCAAAACTTACAGTTTTTTCAAAAACTTCTGTGTCACTAAACTGAAGTACCTTGATGGGTTTATGAACATCTCCCTTAGCCAAATTGAATATCTCGGGCCATTTATAAATCCCAAATCTTCTGTACGTTGAGAAAAGTTGTTTAGCTTCTCCTATAATTACCTTATTTAGATACGAGCATCCTACTATTGCTTTAGTACGACTAAAGCCTTTTTCTTGACTAGCATACCATAGAATTCTTGCCGGAAAGGACTCAACGTTAGGCTGGTGACTACGATAGTAAACATTTTCTCGGCTCCAAGACAAATCGGGAACAGCACCAAAAAGCGATTCATTTGAACTTAAATAATCAAAGAGCTGAGCCGCCCATACAGGTTTAATGGGTACAATAAATGTAGGAATAGACAAGTCAGATAACTTTAATGGCCAAAGTTTTCTCTCAATAGTCAATTTCAACTTATCTCTAATTTCTGGGTCTGAATGAGCTGCGAGTAATCTTATTGTGTTTGCAAGCTCTGGATGACTCTTAATCAACAGGTTAGATGACAATAAAGACTCTGAGTCATGCAAACCAGTTAAAGATAATTTTACCCAGCCGTTAGCAGTAAGGTCAAAGCCGTGATTGCGGAGTATCTGATTTTGTTCTGTGGATAAATTTTTCTCGAGTATTTTGATTTTCGGCTTTCCCTGAACACCAGCCTCATGAATCGCCTCAACTAATATTTGACTAAACAATGTGTTACTTATTGCAGTTTTTTTTACTCTAAGGAAGATAACGTCAATAGATTCTGTGTCGATTTTAAAACAATAAAGAGCAGTGGGGTCATTTTCTGGGGACAAAATCATTTGCAAGCTAGATGCCTTTTTATCAACGGAAGATGACGTAACAAGCATTTGAAATTCGGCCTTCCTTTCACCACTTTCCTTGTTAAGGAAGAGGTCAATCGCAGGTAACAATTCATGTGAAGATACTCGTTTCACTTGATACCGTGCACCTTGTAGTCTGATTGGCTCATACAATCTTCGGTTCTTAAGTTCATCTATCTCTAAGATAAACTCCCCTGGACGAAGTATACTTATCCCTAGTTTCTCATAGATCGGATCCCGATGTGCAATCAGTTCTTCGTCAATGGTTATAAAATAAGAGATATTGCTAGCCTTGCATTCGGCTAACTGCTTTCTGTCAGATTTGTGATTTTCAGTTGCCCCAGGATGAAGTTCCTCAAGTATTGAATGAAACTGTTTACTTTCGACAGGATTGCATGAGAGCTCCTGAAATGAGTTGATAAACTGTAGTGTGTCGTTCGTTCTTCTAAAATCCTTATCACGATGAATTTCATTTAGTGTTTCCTTAGCGTAACAATAATCAACTTCATCAGTAAGCCAATCCGAAAGTAATTGCTGGATTTCGTCTAAATCTTTGTCTTCGTTGAGTTTAATCAAGATGTTGAGATCGAGCACTACTCTCAAATCATTAGGGTTTGACTCTATACTGAAGAGATCCTTTTGATCAAAATTGTACCAGAGTTTAAATAAATATTTTTCCTGAATACTCCTACTTCTGACTCTTTTTTTGATTACGAAGCCATAGCTATTCCATAATTGGCAGGCTTCTTTATAATCCTCCCTGCAACTAACCAGCATTCCCTTTGCAAGTAAATTAAATTTGTTTCTTACTTGATCCAAAAGAAGCTTTGCTAAGCCTCTTCTCCTTGCGGATGGGGCAACGCAGACCTGTGTTATACCAATTCTACTTTTAGTTTCTGCTAACCTAAACAAACAAAATCCACAAAGAACACTACCTTCAAAGGCGATGACAAGACACTTCTTTCTGGCCTGTTCGATGTAGACATCCTTGGGCATCAGACCTAGTGTGGCCGAGTTCTGTTTGCCTAACTTAATAACTTCAATAATAAATGGGTCAGTATAATCTATGAACTTAAACTCCATTGATCAGAGGATTATTACTTTGAATTTAAATATAGATTATTATTAGGATAAATGTTGCATAGCTGCGAGGCACCAAATTGGATTTTGCTTGTCCTTTGGACTGTATTCTTTTATATCCGATGTGCTGTAACCGAAGGTTAATTCAGAGTTTTTTTGGAGCGAAGTGATGTAATCTCTATTGTGTTCTTGGTTATTTAATCTTTGTGTTGAAATGAATAGGAACACCGTTTTCAGTTCCTTCAAGATGATGCTCAGTTTGAATTCTCAAATCATAAACAAAAACCTTTCCGGTATTGCGGTTAATTCGATAGAATAATATGGTCCGCTCCACTTTGTTGTAGAAGAGGTTTATGATTTGGG
This sequence comes from Flammeovirgaceae bacterium, assembly GCA_021300095.1. Classification (GTDB taxonomy): domain Bacteria; phylum Bacteroidota; class Bacteroidia; order Cytophagales; family Cyclobacteriaceae; genus ELB16-189. The sequence continues at coordinate 21,796 of JAJTHV010000162.1, forward strand.
TTTCAGCATTTAACTCATTAGAGGCTATATAAGTATTATTTGTAGTAATGCCTACTTCGTAGTATGTGGCGGCTTCATTACCTAATCGAATATCCCAGCGGCCTCGTATTGGTGAGTAATTGTGAATTGAATTTATAGCATCTTGACGTTCTTGAAGGTCCTTTTGTTGTTGATTCACTGTAGTCTGTAAGGTTGTATTGTTCTGATGACTTTTACTTAATTGCTCATTAGTGTCTTTCAAGTTCGTTAGTAAATTGTTGTATGCGGTGTCCTTTTGAGTTTCGGCAGCAAACAACTGTTCGAGTCTTTTTGTCATTTCCAAAACCTTATCCCTCTCTGCAATATATTTTTCAATGGATACCTTGCCACCCCTACTCTCGTTTAGCACCCATTTGGTCCCCACCTTGTTAAACTTGACATTGAGCCAGTCAACCACCTGTCTCATAAATGAAATAACGACAACATAGAGTATAGCAATTACCAAAGGCCAGCCCCACACGTCAATACCATTGAAATACGTATAGTCTTGAAATTGTATCCCTTTCAACTCATCGCCAATAAAGTTGTAAACATTTTGGTACTGTATTGGAAGTTTATCAGTGAAGAACAACGCAACTGTGATTTTCCAATTGTAGCTAAACCATGCAACGATGTAAGCAAAGGCAAGAGGGTTTGTGAAACGCTCTCGTGCACTTTTCCAAAAATCTGAGATTGATTCCATACAGGAGGTTTGTGAGGACAGTCAAAGTTAAAAGGAATTACTAGTAATGGTAAATCTTTAGCCCTTATTGAAAAGCCCACTAGTTCTTTTGCCAGCTACTATCACTTGAAACCCTCGCGGCCGGGATGGAGCGGCATGTTTGAGCCCGAAGTGGCATGTGCGTGAGGTGGCGAGTAGCGACAGCCCGTGAAGCCGCCCAAGCGCTGAGGCTACACGGTTGACCCAACAAATTTCAAATCGTAATAATCATCCATTCCACACAGTTGGCTGTAATGTCGGGCACCCAACCCCCAAATGACGGGTAAAAGGCGGGCAAAAAGGGAATCTTCTGGTTCGTACGTGCCCGTTAAACGCGTAACATTGTGCTTCAATAAAATGGTTATGGAACAACCCGAATTAGGCAAACGACTGACCGCTTTACGCAAAGAGCGAAATCTGACCCAGGAAGAACTGGTAGAAAAAAGCCACGTAAGTGTGCGCACCATTCAGCGCATCGAAGCGGGAGAAGTTTTGCCGCGCGTTTCTACGATCCGTATTTTATTGAATGCACTTGGAGAGAACTACGAATCATTTTTAACCACAAACCAAGTGATGGAAACACCCAAAACCAATTTGCCAACGGCAAATCGCAACAACCTGCTCATCGCAGTCATAGCCGGAGCACTTTATTTAATCGCTGAAGTTATTCTGGGCACACTGGATATCCTCTGGATGGAGGAGGGCCGCAATTGGGGCTTTCGTATGAATGCCACATACATCACGCTGACGTGTGTGATGGTGGTTGCGTATATTTTTTTTGCACGAGGGTTCATTGCGCTCAGCAACGTATTTGAAAACACGCTGCTGAAAGTGGCAGCTTACCTATTAATGGTCGGTACTTTCGCAAGTGCGATTTTAGATATATCCACTCTTTCAGTGGAAAGCTTTGAAACCATTTGGATTCCGTATGCGCTATTCGCTGTTATAATGGGAGCAATGTCCATTGTATTTGGCGTTGCATTGATACAACTTCAGGATGGGATGGGCGAATTATCGCGCGTTGCAGGAATACTTGAAATCATTTTGGGCTGCATACTGGTAACCGTGGTATTGTTCTTTGTGTCCTACATCATATTAATACCCGCTACCGTTCTGGAGATTATCATTCTCTATCGCGGCTACGAGTACCTTTCAAAACCCACTGAGCCAACGCCTCAACTCGGTTAAGTTTTCCATATCCTCTAACTACTAAACTCTTTTTTTATGAAAATGAAAATAGCTGGAATCATTGTGTGCGCACTAATCATACTCTTTTTTATAATCAACCTGCAACCCACTTCCCTTCCGGATAACCATGGAAAAATGGATACACATCTTTACCTCAGCGATAGCGCGCGGCAGCCCTTGGTAGTTGGCTTTGGAGGAGGCTCGGGTGGAAATGATTGGGAGCGAAATTATCTGAAGGCAAAACGCGATTCCATTCGCGCACTGGGATATGCCGTGTTGGCTATTGGGTATTTTAATTCAGGCACTTCGCCCAAATCGCTGGATCGGATTTCACTCAATGCCATTGCGGATACGATTTTAACTATTGCCAGACGTCATCCACAGATTGATACATCCAGAATTATTTTGATGGGCGCATCGAAGGGAGGCGAGTTGGTGTTGAATCTGGCAAGTCGCTATCCTTGCTTTAAAGGAGTGATCGCCCTTTTAACTTCACACGTTAGCTTTCCGGCACTCACCATCTCCGCCAATACTTCTTCATGGACATATAACAACGAGTCCGTTCCATTTGTACCTGCACCATTCAAAACCATTTGGCCTGCATTGAAGGGTGATTTACATGGCGCATTTTCTATGATGTTGGAAGATACCGTGGCTGTAACGGAAGCCGAAATTGAAGTAGAGAAAATTAATGGCTCCATTTTAATTCTCTCGGCTAACGATGATGAGCAATGGCCTGCAGCAAAAATGTCGCATCGGTTAGTGGAAAGATTGGACCAAAAAAACTTTCAACATCCCTATAAACATATTGTGTTGAAAGGCGGCCACATTGAGCCCTTGAATCATTTTAATCGTGTGTATGAGTTTCTTCGGTCCACTAAGCAATCTTTAAGGTAAATGAGAATACATTCTTCGGAATTGGGTTGAATTACCCCCATTCTGCCTTTGTTGGATTGGCATTCCGCATAGATTTTGCCGAAAACCCCCTTTGTCATACAAATGTCGCATCAATGGCGGCCTAAAAATTTAGTGCTACTTTTGAGTGCCCGTAGCTTTGCATGCAAAAAACACTCAAAGAAATGACTGCTTCTTGGCTTCGTGATGGAAGGCTATCGAAAGGGCTTACCCAAAAAGAACTCTCCGAACAATCGCATATCAGCATGCGATCTATCCAACGCATTGAAAACGGTGAGCTTGTTCCGCGCAGCCACACGTTGAAAACGCTTGCAAAAATTCTCGAGCTGTCGTTTGAAGACTTTATGAAGTCTGCACGCGAACAGGAGTTTACCATTCCGCAAGGGGACCCGCAGGTATTTACAAAACCACAGCGGACGGTGCTTTCCGTAGGCATTTGTTTGGTTATTCTTTTTCTGGCCTGGGCTTATGTGGCGCAAGCACCCAACTTTCCTGAAACCACCTTCGAGTTGTTGGTTTTCGTAAGTGTAACACTTACGCTGATTACAGGCATTCTTTTTTTGTTGTGGCGTAAGAACGCCTGATTTCACATTTTAATTACACACTTTTTATGATTGGCATTTTAATTCAATTGGCTCTATCGTGGCTATTAGTTTGGCTTTTCGATAGAAGTAATCTTTCTGTTCTGGGATTTCGACCCACAAAAGAACGACTCAAACATTTTATAATCTTTTTATTAACGGCAGCAGCATTTAGCGCTTCGGGTTTTGGACTTAAAATGTGGATTGCCGAGCAGCGATGGCAACTCAATCCCGATTGGACTGTGCAACTCATTGCTGACGGAGTGTGGTTTAACATCAAATCGGTTTTGTACGAAGAGTTGATTTTTCGCGGAGCCTTGTTTTATATCCTCATCAAAAAGGTTGGGGCGACCAAAGCCATTTGGATTTCATCCACAGCCTTTGGCATGTACCATTGGTTTTCGCAAGGATCGTTGGGAGAGCCGATCCCCATGCTGATTACCTTTGTAGTTACAGGAACGATGGGTCTGGTGTTGGCATATGGCTATACCAAAACGCAATCGCTCTATGTGCCCATCGCCATTCACTTTGGCTGGAATGTGGTACAGCAGGTCGTGTTTTCAAATGGACCAATCGGCAAGCGACTTCTCACTGAAGTTTTGCCTCAACCCGAAGTGACCGTTTCATACTTCACCTTTTTCTTCATGCAGTTATTTCCCATTGTGGGGGTGTTAGTGGTGTGTGCATTGGGAATAAGATATTCGAAATCGTAATGACAACTATTTTTTACTCCATCCTCAATGACTTTGTTGGATTCGCATTGGCTGCCCGGATGGAAAGCACACTGATGGTTAACCAGGCGATCAGAAATACCACAGTGCCCGCCATCACAAATCGGAGCGGATTAATTACCGCCTGCAAGATAAAATTTTGCTCCCACCGACTGATGAAATACCACGTCAGCGGTGTGGCAATGGCAAGTGCAATTACGATTAACCAGATAAACTCACGTGTGATCAGCAACACAACACTGGGTATCGATGCTCCTAATACTTTGCGAATGCCGATCTCTTTGGTTCTTCGTTCAACTACAAAGGCAGTAAGCCCGAGCAATCCCAGACATCCAATAAACATCGAGAGCCCGGTAAACACACCAGCCACTTTTCCCAATTGCTGATCCGCTTTATACTGGCGATCAAATTCTACGTCAACGAATGAGTAGTCAAAAGGAAGATAGGGAATGAGCTCATTCCATTTTGTTTTCACATTGGCGATGGTAGTTGGTAAGTCTGTGCCTTCCAACCGTATCGACATTCTACCGACATACGTGGTCATGGCAACCATGAGGGGTTCTACTTTGGTGTGCAAGGATCGGTAGTTAAAATCTTTCATTACGCCAATGATCTTGCCTCCTTGTCGACCACGTACTTTTTTGCCAAGTGCTTGTTCGGGGGTCCACCCAAAATCTTTGATGGCGGTTTCGTTTATGAGGTAGGCAGTAGTGTCATCTGATTTTACATCACGTTGAAAATTACGACCGGCAATAAGTTTTATTTCATACGTGCTCAAGAAATCATGATCCGCATAGATAAAGTTGATATTGGTGGGAGACATCTTGCCATCCGTCATTTCAATTTCAGTGTAGTTATTTCCGGCTGATTGCCCCGGGGTGGAAGTAGAACCCGATGCTTGTACTACACCCGGAATTCGTTTCAATTCATTTTTTACGGCATCGAGATAATTAACAATAGCAGTATCGCCATTGGTAGGTACAACGATTACCCCTTTTTTTGTAAAGCCCAGATCTTGATTACGAACGACATCCAGTTGATCATATACCAGTAAGGTTCCTGCTACCAGCATAATGGAGATAATGAATTGAATGCTGACTAATACTTTGCGCATTCCATTATGACCAAAAATTCCTTTGGTAGATGACCTAAAAATTTGCACCGGTTGAAATTGGGAAATGATGTATGCAGGATAAGCACCCGCCAGCAAACCAATAAACAGTACAAGGCCAATCATTACTCCTGCCACGTACCACACATTGGGCAAGACAGAAAAGGATAACTGAGATTCGACCAGTCCACGAAAATAAGGAAGAGAAATCCATACCAGCCCGACTGCAAGAATTGATGCAACAATTGTGATGATGAGTGACTCACCCAGAAATTGTGCGATGAGCATTCTCCTCAATGCGCCCAGTGTTTTGCGTAGCCCTACTTCTTTCAATCTCCTTGAAGCACGAGCCGTTGCCAGATTGATGTAGTTGAAGCAGGCAATCAACAAGATGAACACGGCAATGATGGACAGGATGTATATGTTGTTCATGCTGCCGCGAGTGCCATTCTCCCATGAGCGAGGTGCGGCCATGTAAATGCTGGATAACGGCTGCAGGGGAAGATCTTCGTAATACATTCCTGCCTCCTTAACATTTCTTTTTATAAAATCCTTCATCTTAGAACGTACGTTCTCAACAGAAGCGCCTTCGTGCAACAATACGTAGGTATGAAAGCCATTCCAAAACCAAGCGCGGTCTTCGTAGTCTTTGTTATTGCGACTCCAAGTTGAAAAAGAAATCAGATTCGAGAATCGAAAGTGTGAATTTTCAGGAACGTCTTCCATAACGCCCGTCACTTTGTAGTTATCATAATCCATCTTGAGCGTTTGCCCCACAGGTTCTTCGTTTCCAAAATATTTTTTCGCCATCGACTCTGTCAGTACAATCGAAAACGGCTCACGCAGTGCGGTCTTCTTGTCACCCTTCACGAGATTAAAACTGAAAATATCAAAAACGGTGCTGTCTGCGATATACGTTTCGGGCTCATAGCTCGAGATGTCATTTCGCTGAGCTAACAGACTCCATTGCTGCAGGCGCACATAGTTTTCTACCTCGGGAAAGTCTTTTAAAAATCGGGGACCCATTGGGGGCGAACTGGTAGATTGAAACAGCTCTTCGTTTTCTGTCCGAAGATTTTCTACGATGCGAAAGATGCGGTCGGCTTTTACATGGTATCGATCGTATGAAAGTTCGCTGTACACATAAAAGGCGATGAGACTGAATGTGGCCAAGCCAACAGCCAACCCGACTATATTAATAGTAGAAAACCCGGCACTGCGCACCAACGAGCGCACAGAGGTAATGAAGTAGTTTTTGAACATGGGCGATGAGTGATTAGAAAGTGATGGACGGCCTATTTTTTTTATGATGCCTGGACGGAATAAACCAAGAATACGAACGGAGAATTGAATTTTTGCTTTAGTGATATTTCCGCTATCAATATCTCGCGCAAACATTTCTGTCAAATCTCCTTCGATGTCTTCCATGATGGCAGGGTCACAAAACCATCGGAAGAACCGCAAGAAAAATTTGGGAGGTTGTATATGCGGAATTGAATTCATGATTTAGGAAATGCCATGCGTGGAATAGCGTTAAACATTTCCACACGTTGTTCTTGCGTTTCGCGTAAGATACGTGAGCCTAAACTGGTAAGACTGAAGTAGCGTTTTCGTTTGCCTCCGCGCACATTCGTGGCTTCACCAAATTCGGAAGTGAGATAGCCTTTGTCTTCCAGCCGTCTTAAAACCGTTTGCAGCGCACCGATGCTTACCTTCCGGTTTTGGCGCGCTTCGATTTCATCAATGATAGCGACACCATAGGCTTCTTTATAAAGTATGCCTACGGTAAGCATCACGATTTCTTCAAATTCTCCGAGTTGATGTCGGTTCATGTAAGTGATATTTTACTTAAATGTAGTTATTATACTCCTATTCGGAAAAAAGGTTACAACCCGTACATGGATTGAGTAGTGTATAATTTTTTGGATAGTTTACTTAACAAAAGTGAAACTAATCTATTATATTCACGTTTGTTAAGTAAATATCCCTATGATACAGCAACAATCCCTTGGCGAATTTGAAGAACTCGTTTTATTGTTAGTGGCCGCCTTACATGATGAGGCGTATGGTGTAGCCATTTTAGAAAACTTGGAGGCGAAGCTTAAAAAGAAAGTGAACATTAGTGCGGTGCATGTGGCCTTGAAGCGCATTGAAGACAAAGGTTTTGTGAAGTCGCGCTTTGGTGGCATTACCGAAGATCGTGGAGGAAGACGCAAGAAATTTTATGTGATCACCGCCCTCGGAAAAAAAATGCTCGACAGTCAGTATGCCTTGCGCACCAGCATCTACCAGCAAATTCCAAAAATTTCTTTTGGATGATGGCGCTATTAATATTGAATGCAAACAAACCCCGAAGGGGTGTTATGATTATAGAATGAAATGATTATAGAAAAATATTGGTGCAAAAAAACCCCGAAGGGGTGTAATGATTATAGATAATTCGAATGCAAACAAAACCCCGAAGGGGTGATATAATTATGCCGGGGACATTTTCACAAATCTACATTCAAGTTGTTTTTGCCGTAAAGCGCAGAGAGAATTTATTACAAAAGCCATGGCGCGATGAAGTCTTCAAATACATGTCGGGAATCATCAAAGAGAAAAATCAGAAGCCCATCATTGTAAATGGCGTCACAGACCATGTTCATCTTTTTATCGGGCTTAAACCCGTCATATCACTGTCGGATTTAGTTCGTGATGTTAAGAACAACACTACGAATTTTGTTAATGATCGGAAATTTTTAAACACGAAATTTTCTTGGCAAGAGGGCTATGGAGCTTTTTCGTATTCCCATTCGCAATTGGATACGGTTTACCAATACATATTAAATCAGGAGGAACATCACAAAAAGAAAACGTTTAAAGCTGAATACTTGGATTTGCTCGAAAAATTTGAAATTGAATATGATGAAAAATACTTATTTGATTGGATCGAATGATTATTTCACCCCTTCGGGGTTGACGGATTGTTTTGCGTTACGTTTCTATAATCATGTCACCCCTTTGGGGTTTATTGGTTCTTGGTTAACGAATTTCTATAATCATAATACCCCTTCGGGGTTGACGGATTGTTGTGCGTTACGTTTCTATAATCATGTCACCCCTTCGGGGTTTATTGGTTCTTGGTTGACGAATTTATATAATCATAACACCCCTTCGGGGTTGACGGATTGTTGTGCGTTACATTTCTGTAATCATGTCACCCCTTCGGGGTTTATTGGTTCGTGGTTGATGAATTTCTATAATCATGACACCCCTTCGGGGTTTACCTGTTCCGACCAATATCATTTCTACAATAGTTACATCCCTTCGGGATTAAGAAAAACAAAATTGTGAAACGTACTCCGCCCAAACGCCCTCTTCAATTTCTCCGCTGGTTTTGTCGGGAAGATTACCTCGATGAAATTGAAGGAGACCTGATAGAGATTTTTATCAAACAAGCAGAAACAAATCCGCGCCAAGCGAAATGGAAATTCGCATGGTGTGTGATCAAATATTTCCGGCCGCAGTTTATGAAGTCATTTCGAAATTATCAACCAAATGCTTACGGTATGTATAAAAGTTATTTTAAAATCGGGTGGAGGAATCTTATAAAGAACAAAGCTTATTCTTTGATTAACATTGGTGGCCTTGCTATGGGCATCTCTTGCTTTCTCTTTTTGCTGAGTTACGTTCGTTTTGAAAAGAGCTATGAGAGCTTTCACAAGAATGCGGATAATATCTATCGCGTTACACTCGACCTATACAAAGGTGATGAATTTTTGATGACAGATTGCGAAACCTATGCTCCGTTTGGCGCCTTGGCCAAAGAGAAACTGCCAGAAGTGGTCGATTTCGTAAGATTGATGAACAACGATAATGCGCGTGTAAAGGTTGGTGAGCAGAAATTTCTTGAAGAGCGAAGTTACTTTGCGGATTCTTCTGTCTTTAGGATTTTTTCATTTAAACCTTTGCATGGGAGTTTAGAAGGCGCATTAGCAAAGCCAAACGAAGCGGTAATCACAGCAAGTACGGCAAAAAAATATTTCGGAAGGACGGATGTGGTAAATGAATCGTTCGAAGCAGTAGGTGGTCTTTACAAGATTATTGCTGTGATCGAAGATATACCCACAAATACGCACCTCAAATTTGATTTTCTTCTTTCGCACGTTACTTACCCTAAAATCCACAACAATTACACAGATCAATCTTGGGAAACAGGAAATAATGAGTTTACCTATCTATTAATGAATGCGGGAACCAATGTTAAGGATTTCAACAATAAACTGAAAAATTTATCAGCTTCATTAAAAGATAAAATTAATGAAGACCGATTTTCAGCCGAGCCAATAAAAGACATTCACCTCTATTCAAATAAAACATTCGAGCCTGACGTAAACGGAAGTGCCCGAACGGTGTATGCTTTAATGATCATTGCAATATTCATTATTGGATTGGCGTGGGTCAATTATATTAATCTATCTACGGCCAAGGCAATTGAGCGTGCACGTGAGGTTGGCGTGAGAAAAGTATTAGGGTCAGCTCGTTCTCAATTGGTTGGTCAATTCTTAACGGAGTCACTTCTGGTTAATATGGTGGCTGCTTTGTCGGCTTTGATGATAATAAAAATAGGGTTGCCCTATTTTCAAAACTTAACGGGTCAGCCAGTGTTGGGTATTTTTCAATACAGTTCATTTTGGTATTCCTTTTTGGCCGTTGTAATAATTGGAATTGTTTTTTCAGGCGGCTATCCGGCTTTGGTGTTGTCATCTTTCAATCCAGTAGCTGTGTTGAAAGGAAAGTTCGGTTCTTCGGCACATGGCCAATGGTTGCGTCAAGGACTAGTAGTGTTTCAGTTTACCGCCACTACTGTTTTGATTATTTGCTTGGGTATTGTTTATCTGCAGATTAATCATCTCCAACACTTTGATCTTGGAATGGATATTAATCAAACATTGGTTTTGCGTGCACCGGAAAAAGATCAGCCAGATTCTGTTATTCAAGCAAGATATACAAGTTTCAAGACCGAACTTCTTAAAGATCCGACTATTCAGATCATTTCTCAATCGCAATCAATACCCGGTTCAGGTATGAATGAAGTAAGTACAACCCAAGATATTTTTCAATTAGGAAAGGATAAAAGTTCAGGCAGCTTTAATTACTATCACTATGCAATTGACGCTGATTTTATTCCCGTCTTAGGAATGAAGCTAGTCGCAGGCAGAAATTTCGAGGCCGGAATGAATAATTTGAATTTGGTTATAATTAATGAAGAGGCATCGGCTTCATTAGGGTTTTCGTCTCCACAACAAGCCGTTGGTTCGAAAATCACCTATCAAATGAGCCAGCAGGAATATTCAACCGTTATTGGTGTGGTGAAGGATTTTTATCAACGATCACCAAAAGAGAATCAAGTTCCAATGGTGTTACGATATTATTCCGGATTCTCTAGTTATGTCGCCATAAAGGTTAAGACAGATAACATAAAGGAGACAATTGATCAGACTAAAAGCAAGTGGGATGAATTTTTTCCATCAACCCCTTTTAGCTATTTCTTTCTTGATGAAAAGTATAATCAGCAGTACAAAGCCGATGCACAGTTTGGAAAGGTCATGGCTGCGTTTTCTACTATTGCACTGGTAATTGCCTGCCTGGGATTGTTTGGGCTTTCATCTTTTGCCATTCTTCAGCGGACCAAGGAAATTGGAATCCGAAAAGTGTTGGGTGGCTCGGTCGTGCAAATAGTTCAATTGCTATCGCGAGATTTTATTAAATGGGTTTTGGTGGCTAGTGTTCTTGCCATGCCACTAGCATACTTAGTAGCAGAGAAATGGCTGTCAGGCTATGCAGTTAGAATTCAATTAAATGTCTGGGTATTTATCATTCCATTAATTGTGATTACAATCATTTCTATTTTGACAGTGAGTCTTCAAACGTTCAAAGCAGCAAACACCAATCCTGTAAATAGTTTGAAGACAGAATGATTCTTCAATAAAATGAAAATCCAGCCCCCCAAACGCCCTCTTCAATTTCTCCGCTGGTTTTGTCGGGAGGATTACCTCGATGAAATTGAAGGAGACCTGATAGAGGTTTTTATCAAACAAGCGGAAACAAATCCGCGCCAAGCGAAACGAGTATTTACGTGGAGCGTGATCAAGTATTTCAGACCGGAATTCATCAAGTCGTTTAAGTATCCTTTACAATCTAACACAACTGATATGTTAAAAAATTATTTGATCATCGGATGGCGCAGTTTAGTGAAGCAGAAAATGTATTCAGCCATTAAAATTGGTGGGTTTGCATTGGGCATAGCCGCATGTTTATTGATTGCTTTGTTTATTCAAGATGAACTGGGCTACGACAAACAATATGTAAATGGGCAATCTATTTATCGCGTGGTCGGTGCAGTAAATGGAAACAACGGCATTGAAAGAAATACTTTTTTTCCGGCTCCGATGAGTGCTGCCTTGAAAGAAGACTTTCCTGAAGTGCTAAAAGCGGGTCGCTATAATGCAGGTGAATTGTTTGGTGCCGGCAGCAATGAAGTGCGGCCCGGAGATCAAATCGAAAATTCATATGATGAAGGCTTTGCTTATTTTGATCAAGAGCTGGCCGACATGTTGCCGTTGAAGTTCATACATGGCAGTGCAGCCCGTGCGTTGGAACAACCCAATTCAATTGTAATTACCCAACGCAAAGCAGAAAAATATTTCCCCAATCAAAATCCAGTAGGCAAAACGCTTATCGTCAACAATGAGGTTAATAAACCTTACACAGTGTCAGGTGTGGTTGAGAACTTTTCGAATACACACTTACCGTTTGACTTTTTAATTAGCACCAAAGGATTAGAATTTTGGCAAGGAGAACAGAAAGACTGGGGTGCCAGCAATTATGCCATTTACATTTCGATTGATCCATCTGTAAATCCGAAGGAGTTAGAAAAGAAAATCAGCAAAGGTGTTATTGATAAATATGTTTTGCCCATGATGGTGGAGGGCGGCATGTCGGAGGCAGAAGCTAACCGATTTATCCAAGAAAAAAATGTGCACCTACAGTTGCAGCCGCTTAGTGACATTCATTTGTATTCATCGGATGTGCAAGACGGATTGGTTCATGGCGACATTCAGTTTGTATGGATGTTCGGTGGCATTGCTGTTTTTATTTTGCTGATTGCCATGATCAACTTCATCAACTTATCTACAGCTAAGTCTGCCAATCGCGCAAAGGAAGTTGGTTTGCGCAAAGTTGTCGGTTCAATGCGACAAAGTGTAATCAATCAGTTCTTAACAGAATCGGTTTTGTTCAGCATTTTGTCTTTCGTTGTTGGCTTGTTGCTGACATGGGCATTGCTACCTTACTTCAATGTGTTGTCTTCAAAAACGTTGCTGATCCCCTGGACACAATGGCAGGTGTTACCCGTCTTGTTAGTCGTGGCTATTCTGATTGGAATTGTGGCGGGCTTGTACCCATCCCTTTATCTCTCTTCGTTTCAGCCCATTCAAGTGTTGAAAGGAAGTATCAGCAAAGGCAGTAAGAGCTCACCACTGCGCAGCACACTTGTGATTTTTCAGTTTACAACTTCCATCGTGCTGATCATTGGCACATTCGTGATTTATCAGCAAATGGAATTTATTCTGAATAAGAAAATTGGGTTCGAGAAAGATCAGGTGGTGATTATTCAGGGAACGAACACCCTTGGGCAACAGACGACAACTTTCAAAAATGAATTGCTCAATATTCCCCATGTGGAAGCAGTAACCGTCAGCGATTATTTACCGATCAGAGGAACCAAACGCAACGGCAATCAATTTTGGGCGGAAGGAAAATCGGGAGATGATGAATCCGTGAATGGCCAGATCTGGAAAGTAGATCATGACTACATCCCAACTCTCGGAATGAAGATGGTCGAAGGCCGCAACTTCGATGTCAACCACCTCACAGATTCTTCTGCTCTTATTGTCAATCAATCGATGGCTAAGCAATTGGGTGGAGATGTGATTGGCAAACGCATTTTGAACGGTGGACAAGTTTCGTGGACGATCATTGGTGTGGTCGAAGATTTTCACTTCGAGTCAATGAAAGAAAACATTGGCAATCTCTGTTTGCGTTTGGGCAATAGTCCATCGATGATTTCTGTGAAAGCAAGTTCTACCAACATGCAAGAACTGCTCACCAACCTGACCGAGACATGGAAAAAATTTGCACCCCATCAGCCGGCACGGTTTGCTTTTTTAGATGATCGCTATGCCGCCATGTATGCCGATGTGCAACGCATGGGCCGCATCTTCACCACATTTGCGGTGTTGGCTATTATTGTAGCATGTCTCGGTTTATTTGCGCTCTCCGCTTTTATGATCGAGCAACGGACGAAGGAAATTGGCATTCGATTGGTAATGGGTGCTTCGTTGAAAAACGTATTTG
>JAJTHV010000294.1 GCA_021300095.1 Flammeovirgaceae bacterium
AAGGTATCTGCAACGGACTTTTTTTTGTAGTACTTAGAGGAAATAGCTTCTTGTATTATTTTTTCTTGTTCGTCTGATATCTTACTCTTACCCTTACCACCTCGTCCTTCTCGATCAATTAGCGAAGACAGATGTCTGGTTTTTTGGTAACGAGCGCGCCAGCGATAAATAGTGGATTTGCCGACTTTGTTTTTTCTCGCCGCTAGTTCTAATTTATTGGGGTCAATATATTTATCGATGAAGGGCTCAATTATTTTAAGCCTTTTCTTAGCAAGTGCTTCTTCCTGTTCTGTAAGTAAGTCAGCAGGTATTACTGGGTAAAGTTCTCTAACATCGGGAAGAATTGGCTTTCGAATATCAACGATGGGTACCATTTTTGTTTCACGGGTCTCTAGGTTCTCACCAACCACATGGATTCGATCTGAGATGACCCGCTTTATTCGGAAATTGACCCCTTCATAGCTAAATAATTCGTCATTGATTATTTTGATCATAAGCCTATGATTTTATATACCATATGTTTGAATCCATAGTTAATGGTTTATCCAATTCGCAACCTATGAACCTAGTAGCAACTAAAAACCATAGTGCTGGAATCAATGCTGCTTTACGATAAAAATCATTTGCAGCGATTTTTATAATGTGTGCAGGAGTTGCATGATCTTCTAGTTCGTGCAAGGCATCCATGACGTTTTCGATAAGACCAATGCTAGGAGTTTTACGCATGTAGGGGACAAGAAACTTAGCGTTCTCAACATAGGGCGTATTGAGCTCCACTTCGGTTATGATCTTAAATCTCCATCCTTTAGTATCGCAGTAGCGGATAGCGGCCATGAATTTTGGCTTAAGTTCATTCCAATTTTTTTTTAAAATCTCCCGAGTTTTAACCTCAAATAATGTCGGTTTTATTTTATCAGGACCTAAATTATCCGAGAAGTATGCAAGGAAATCTGGTGTATAATGAGCTGGCTTCCCGCTTGGGCCTATGTAGTCAATTTTTACGGGCTGTTCAACGAATCTCTTGACTCCGGCGCTGAACTCAAGAAAATACGCCATGTCTCTTTCGGGAATGCTCTCATATTGCACCATAGCTTTATTTTTCCTACTAGGAATAACCCCGGGAGCTGTAAAACCATTGCTTTTTACGTCCCTTATGGACGTGAGGAATTGTTCTCTTAATTTCATATGTAGAGCAGGGGCATTCTCATATTTTACTAGCCGTTTTCTCAATTTATAATGGTCAAGTTCGTGTGTTTATTGTGTAAATTCTCACAATTTTATAGTATTCACATGCATTGTGTATTCTTTCGGCCTCCGGACAAATCGAAACCGAGTTGCTCGAACACTATGTAATCATGGGTGAACTTTCGTTGGATGGAAAGTTGCGACCCATCAAAGGTGTGTTGCCCATCTCGATCCAATCCCGAAAGGAAAATTTTAAAGGACTGATTTTACCGAAGGCAAACGCGCGTGAAGCCGCTATCGTCAACAACCTCGATATTATCGGAGTGGAAACATTGCAAGAGGCCATTGATTTTATCGAAGGCCATTTGGTGATCGAACCCTTGGTGGTAGATACACGCGAAGTATTTCAAAGTAAAATCAACAGCTACGATGCCGACTTCCGCGATGTGCAAGGCCAGGAGAACATCAAACGTGCGCTGGAAATTGCCGCAGCTGGTGGACACAATGCGATTATGATTGGCCCACCCGGTGCGGGCAAAACCATGTTGGCAAAACGGTTGCCCTCCATCTTACCACCACTCACACTCAACGAAGCACTTGAAACTACTAAGATTCATTCCGTTGCCGGAAAGGTAGGATCGGATGCCTCGCTCATGACCACTCGTCCTTTTAGATCTCCTCATCACACCATTTCTGATGTGGCACTGGTCGGTGGTGGGCTTTCCTCAAGTTGACCGATGGCGAAAAGATAAAAATAAAGTCACAAAAGGATAAGGGCTCCCTCATCAAAAATCTAAAGCAATACAACCGGATTTTAAAAACAGTGATTATCGATACCACCACCGATCCACCGGAAGTAGTCGACTCCTGAAACTTTCAATCAACGTCCAAAATTATTCAAAGTCAGGAAACACCTAACCGCTTTTCAAGACTATTGTAGAATCACCCGCATAGTTTTAGTCATGGCAGTTCCCTTGTACTGCACATAATAAATTCCGCGCGGCATAGATTCTGAAAGTTCAATTTTTGTTTCTAGTGAAGAAACAGAAACATGTAACACTTCCGATCCATTGCTGTCGGTCAAGCTAATACGATCCGATGGATTGAACTCAAAGTTTGTTTTCACTATGATAAAATCATGAGCCGGGTTAGGGAAAGTGGCAACCTCAAGCTGCGTATCCGCCTCAATGGCAAGCACGTCTGAGTATTCAAACTGTCCGTCCAGATCAACTGACTTTAATCGGTAATAATTGATTCCCTGCACATACATGGAAATGCTAGAACTGTACTCGTGCATTTCATCGGTATTCTTACCGAAGCCTGATTTTGTACCGAGTGTCGTGAAGTTGAGTCCGTTGAAAGAATGTTCAATTTCAAATCGGTCAAAGTTTAGCTCACTCGCAGTAGCCCATTGAAGAACGATGTTGGTATTTTCTTTTTGGGCGGTGAAATAGAGCAACTGAATGGGTAACGTACTCGGGCTGGAGGTTTGTACCCATGAAAAGAAAGATGGGTTCGTGCTTTGCAATGTTGCTTTATCCGCTTTATTGCTGGTGGTGCTACTTCCTCCTCCGGAGTTGGTAGTGGTTCCATTCACATACAAACCGAATGGGCTTGTCGTGTTGTTATTCGCAATGTTACTTCCGCCTCCTGAAAAATTGATATTACCATTTACATAGACCTGACCTCCGTTATTCACCGTGAGCAATGTACCTCCACCGCTGGCCGTCACGTTACCAAAAACAGCTACGCGACCATTACGATTAACGGAGACATCTCCACTGGTAACAGAAATCAGATTTTGATAAACAATCAGATCAGCGTAAGCAGGAGGAGCGACATTCGTTCCAACGTTCAGATATGTTGAGCTGACCACGTTAATATTACCTTTTACAATCACCTGCCCGCCTGGTAAAATATTGAGATTTGAATTCAATGTCACATTGCCATCAATCTGCAAGGTTCCACTCACATTGACGGTTGCCCCACCGTTTACGGTAAAATCGCCACTGACAGTAACGGTTTTACCAGCATTGATTTGAAAGGTGGCGCTACCCAACACATAGTTGCCGGTAACACTTAGATTATGATTGACAAGGGCCGTTCCGGAAGTGTGTGTTCCGGTAAGAGAAGGAGTGGC
>JAJTHV010000436.1 GCA_021300095.1 Flammeovirgaceae bacterium
ACAAGATAAAACACGGCCCAAAGTAAAACCCGAACCATTTTGCAATGGAGCAAAATGGTTGTAGGATCTATTTACATTCATGTGTGGACTTACACATCGCTCACTGCTGGGCTTTAACTTCCCGCTGGCCAATGTATTGTATGGATGAGTGTTAAATTTGGCTATTGTGTTCAACTGCACTGAAAACATACCTGTTACTTTTGCAGCAGCACAAAAGGCATTGAAGGTTTGTAAAGAACTACCGACAGTTCGAATCATATCTGATGCATTGGCCGTGGTCGATATCGTGCATTTTGGATACAATAAATTCCATTCACGAATACAAGACTGAGTATCCCCATCGGAGTTTGGCCCGAATTGAAAAAGACCAATCCCTAGTTGACTGACTTTGGGTTGATTGGGATCTTCGTAAAAACTAACTCCCGCCGGTCGTCGATAACCTGCAGGCGCATACTTTTCAGCCACCCTTTGCGAACTTGCAGTATCAGCAGTTGTTAAAGATTCCATATAAGACAGACACATAAAAAATTTAGACCACAGTTGCGAGGCCTGAACATAGGACTCACGATCACCTTGCAAAATTTTTCTCCGGTAACCATTCATCTGATCAGTGAAGCGATTTATTTTTTGAATCACAGCTGACGATGGCACTCGGTGTCCATCCAAGGTTGTATTTAATGTCTGGGCTGTAACATTGCACAGTGGATGCGAAATCAAACTGTTCATCTGGTAATCTTTCACATTTTTTGGCAATGCAAAATACGAAGCCACGTAAGTCAATTGCGCCACTGAAGGTTGCATTTTTAATTCCACAGCGTAGGCAATGCGGTCAGAAAAACGATTTTTATTTTCTAAATTTATATCACACAGATCTGTACGGTAAGCTTTAGAGTGATCACGTTGAGGAATCAGCTCTTTATTTTCTTTATACACTTCATCCACAGCTAAACCCACAGGATAAGCCACTTCAGAAAACACATTAAAATCTGCTGGTGTTAGTGGGTTTAAAACCGCCGGTGGTTCTTTAGCAACAGGGGGCTGGACCACAGGAGGTCCTGAACTAGGTGGCGGATTTGGATTTCCTGGCGATCCAGGAATTTTTCTACCCAATGCTAAGGCCAGTTCGCTAGTCAGTGAAATACTAAAAATAATTGCCAGGATTGTTGTTTTCATAACAACTGGATCGGACTTAGGTCTAAAGACTTTAGTCCAAGTTAAAGTGACTAACTTTTAAACAGCCAATCAAGTCTATAGCTGCAAATACCGAATGTATTAATAATGTAGAGGGATAAACAACTATGACCTTTGACAAAAGCATTTTTAATAAATTGAACGCCAGCGAGGTCGAGCAATTACTTAAGGACTTAGAGTCTTCACGGACAGAAATTCACTGCAAAGGAAAAGCCGATGATGTTTATAAGTTGCGAGTGAGTCAGTTAAAATCGACATCCATAGATTGTTTGTTGCTGAATGATTCAGCCCAACCAGAATTAACCATAGAACAAGTCATTGTGAGTTTTTTTATAGGTGCTGAAAGATATTTTTTTACCAGCGAACTTGCGGTTGGAAAAGAAAAATACAGCGTTAAAAACCCAACAGAGATTTTTCATTTGCAAAGACGGCAAAACTATCGTTTCCGTTTGCCAGCAAGCTACCCTGCTTACTTTAAAATTCAAAAGCACAATGGACGCAGTATACAGTTGGTAGCTAAAATCATTGATATCAGCGCTGGGGGCTGTAAAATAAGTTTGGTGAATACAGAAAAAAATCCTTTACCAAAGTTTTTAGTCAATGATTTATTCGAAGGCACCTTAGAGATTAAATCAAAAGCCAACTTAACGGTAACTACACAGACAAGATACTCTGGTGAAGATAAGCTGGATAAAAATACATTTGTTTTGGGTTTGCAATTTGCATTTTTAAGCCCAATTATGGAATCCAAGCTTTATGCTTTAAGTTTAGAACTTTACCGCGAAACAGCTTTGGGTTAGCGTTCTTTGAGTTTTTTCGCTTCCAATCTTTCATTGTATTCTTTCATATAAGCTTTGTATCTAGTATCAAAGTCGGCATTTTTTGAACGAATATAATCTTCAAAATCTTTTCGACGAGTCCGAATATCATCTTCAAATCGATCTTTTTTTTGTCGATCGTCTTCATTGTACTCGCGTCTTTCTGTATCTAACTTTCCATAAAAATTTTGCCGCTGTTCAGAGTTGTTTTTTTTACTTGAAAAAGATTCTCTTTTTTCTTTTTGCAACTGCTGAAAATCATCACGGTTCTTTTGATTTTCACGATTAAAAACTTTTCTTTCTTCATTTATTTTATCATCAAAAGATTTGCGCTTACGCCGGACAGCTTCTTGAAATCTTTCCCGGACTTTGTCAGGTGACTGATCGGGATTAGTAAAGAATTGCAATAAAAAGGACTCTTCATCATTTTGAATTCTTTTTTCGGCTGGTATTTGCGACCTTAAATCATCCATAGCTTGACGATCGGCCTGCAAAGAGAACTCAGCACTAACCAAAGGTGGAGCCTCGGTCTGGGGCGAAGATATGCAGCCAGTTAAAAATAAAAGGACCCCGCATATTTTTTG
>JAJTHV010000229.1 GCA_021300095.1 Flammeovirgaceae bacterium
CGGTTCAAAACGATGTGAATATCCTCCAGATTATTCGGAATGATGTCAATCCTAATCGTACAATAAAAAATAAGTTTTATAATTCTCAACAGTACGATCACTGTGGTTGGAGGCTACCGAGTGACAAAGTTTTCATTGATTAATTATTTCATTCTGCGACATATTTCATGGCTTTTACTTAGTGCATACGACATCTTTTTTGGCTTTTACTTAGTGAGTGTGACATCTTTTTTGGCTTTTGACATTTTTCTTTTGGCTCCATCGACCAATCAAAATCCATGAAGGGAGCCAAAAGAGTCCACCAGCACCGTCGAGGTGCCAATCGAGGCACCTACACCATGCTGGTGGAGCTAAAGAGGAAAAATAATTCGACGAGCGAAGCGAGGAGTAAACGCGACGTACATCCAGGTTACTTTGGCATTCCAGCAGATGAACAATGATGATGGAATACTACAGTGAGTAATAGTGATGCGATACTTTGTAGACTTGGCAGTTCCAAGGGGAATCCAATGATGAATGTGTACGGACTCCCAGTATTTCTGCCTCCGTGGGACAGGTTTGACGGAAAGCCACCATAAGCAATTCCTCCAGATCGTTGGCATCTGGCAGATGGGAATTGAATTGGCTGATGCAATTGGCCAAGAGCACCACCACCGATGTAACCACCGAATGGCAGAGCCTCGACGAGTTGAATTCCCACACTTTGGGCACTATGATACTTGGTTCATTGATGCCATTCAAATATTAGTTGAGATAAACCACAATGTGCTAGTTTTTCCAACACGGACTAAAAATCTTGACTACGTCGAAGCAGAGGAGTCGTGTGGTGTAATTCCTCTCCAACCAACCGAGTTGGCGGAGGCGGCCAATACTCTTGACGTGGAGATCAAATCTAGCAAGGAGAAATCTAATTACATACCTCGGATTCCGCTTTCATCTTTCGTGTGTGTGGAACTTTTCTTCCTACTCCCGGGTGGCTCGAGTCTCTCCCAGGTTGAGGAATACGTTTCAGATTTTCTATTGCTATTTAGCAAGTAATGAGAGTCTTCCGACTACTACTAGAAGGATCGAAATAGACGCGATAAAATACAATGTATTGGAATTCAGAGTTGTATCAACTTTTCGTGAAATTCATTTTAGCAGGATTGTTTGTCGCTTCGATCACATTGCCAGCAACAACATTTCCAAATTTAGCTTCAGTAAAAACACTACTGATCTGTCTAGCCAGCTTTTCTTCTAACTTCATAGACAGCAAGAGTCCTGCCAATCAACTTCACCACAACAGGAATCTTTTCCAACGCATCATCCTTGGAAGTCAACTGATTTGTATTTACTTGGCAGCAAGAGCCTTTTCAATCCACTCGGCGACAGCTGGAATCTTTTCAAATGCATCGTACATGGCCATCAACTCAGGATACTCTTTCAAATCCTCCAAGGTCAAGAGCCCGGTCAATGTAAGATCCCGCAAGAGACCAAATAGAGCTGCGTCACCCCATAACGGCTTGCCGTTGGCGGCATCGACACTCAAGAACGTTTCATGGGTTTTGAACTGCTTATACAGAGCATTGAATTTGGTCAACAGCTGTGGTTGCTCGATTTGGCAGTATTCCTCTTTTTCTTCGGAGGAAGCCGCAAAAGCTATCTGTACCCATTTGTTTCGGAATCCTTGATATTCATCAGCGACCATGTCTTGAACATAATCTTGATAATCATCTCCACTGGTACGTTGATGGACTTTCGCTAAGAGCCGAGCCGTGGCAATATGTTGCGGCAGAAAGACGACTTGTTCCGAATCGTCTTCTGTATTTTTATTCGATGCTTCAATAACAGGAACTGTTGCGGAGGGATTTTCACCGCTTTCGACCAGTCGTTTCTTTTCCGCCGCCCATTCATCGCCCATGGCAAACAATTTCTCGACAAAGGGAATGTCTTGACTTAACAAAAAGAAACGTTGGGCGCCTCCACGACCACCAATGCTGTTGGGAAGAGCCAAGTATTTGAGGACAAGTTTGGAGGAAGGAGTGATCTTCATTGTCATGTTGTGGTTTCAATGTAGCGGGAAGGGTTGTGTTATGCCGGATGGATTTGGATTTTTATGACCATGATAGTTGGTTTCTTCATTATCGTTGGACGAGACGATCCTTCTATTCGCGTCGTAGAACAGGATCGAGTGTGTTCTAACCATGATGAAGGACTTCTGTCGAAGCCCAAATCAATCTTTCTTGTTCATGTGCCTGTGCTGGAAAAACATCATCGTTAATTAAATTGATGAAGGCGACTGTGACGATGATGTATCATACAGTATGTATGTGAATGTGATGTTTGCGATTCTGCCCCTGCAGCTTTACACAGTGTGCCCGGGAATGTTTAGAGCTGTGGGAGCGCGCATGGACGCGGTATTGCCATCCGCAGGGGGCATACGTACTGTAGCGTTGTCTCCCGTTCAAGGTTAACGTAGAAGCTGTGAGAGCGCGCATGGACGCGGTTTTGCCAGTATAAAAAGCGTTGCCTCCCGTGCAAGGTTAATGTAGAAACTATACAGTACTTCTACTCTTGCTAGCTATTACTCTAACTACGGTAGCTTGCTAGCTAGCCAGAAGCTCCGGTTGGCGATTCAAAAACGAGTTGAGATCGGAGAGACTGCAGTCTGACGGTGCTGCGTCTAGATTCAATTATAAGATTTCAG
>JAJTHV010000264.1 GCA_021300095.1 Flammeovirgaceae bacterium
AATTCATCGGTAGCCAATGGCTTATTAAAAATTGTGGCAAAGAAAGAGAGTTTCACGAATCAGAGCTTTACCAAACAATACACTTCGGCCCGCTTAAACTCCAAATTCGCATTTACTTATGGAAGAGTAGATGTTAGAGCTAAGCTACCAACAGGTGCTGGAACATGGCCTGCCATCTGGATGCTTGGTAAAAATACCAAGGAACCGGGTGCGTATTTTTATAGCCAATTTGGAACAACCGACTGGCCTGCGTCCGGAGAAATTGACATCATGGAACATTGGGGAAACAATCCAAATGTCATTCATGGTTCGCTACACACACCTTCGAGTTTTGGCGCTACCATCAATACAAAGACTACCACCATCTCACAAGTGAGTACAACCTTTCATGTGTATTCAATGATCTGGGATGAAACTAAAATTCAGTTTTTAGTAGATGACGTAGCGTTTTATACCTACAACCCAACTGTAAAAAATGCGAGCACTTGGCCATTTGATAAACCACAATATCTGTTATTGAATGTTGCTATGGGAGGAATTGGAGGAGCGATTGATCCATTATTTACAGAGTCAGCCATGGAAATTGATTACGTACGGGTATACCAGAAAGGAATCGTTTCTTCGGGAGATCCTCAAACCATTACCTTTCCTGTCATAACCCGACAAGGCAGTTGGTGACGCCACCTTCGCCTTAACGGCAACGGCCAGTTCCAACCAGCCTGTTGTTTATTCCACGGTTTCGAACAAGGTATCTCTAAGTGGAAGTTCAGTAAGTATTTTATCTGCGGGTCGCGCCACCATTAAAGCAAATCAGCCCGGTAACAGCACGTTTGCACCGGCACCTGAAGTGTCTCAATCATTTTGTATCAAGCCTTCCAAGCCAACATTTAGTATTACCCAAACGAGTAATGAATCGTTTACACTTGCCTCCAGTGCCAGTTCGGGCAATCAATGGTATTT
The DNA here is from genome assembly GCA_021300095.1 of Flammeovirgaceae bacterium. Taxonomy (GTDB): domain Bacteria; phylum Bacteroidota; class Bacteroidia; order Cytophagales; family Cyclobacteriaceae; genus ELB16-189. The sequence goes on from JAJTHV010000264.1 coordinate 961, forward strand.
GGATGGTACGCCTATTCCTTCCGGTACAGGTGCCATCTTTTTAGCCACAGTGGCCGGAATCTATAAAGTGCAAGTTGTAGTGGACGATTGTGCCAGCGTGTTCTCCGATGAAGTTGCTGTGATCGTGACGGGAGATTTGGTTAAAAAACAGACGATCGATGTTTATCCCAATCCATCTACCGACTATTTAAATCTGGCTGGAATCAACGGTGAGGTATCCGACACACAATTAGTAGACCTTTCCGGAAAACAATACCCAATTGAGTTTGAAAAACATCCGCAATTTTATCAGGTAAAGTTAAACCACCTGACACATGGAGTTTACCTGCTTCAATTCAAGGCCGGAGGTGTTCTTCACCGCATTAAGGTAGTTAAGAAGAATAATTAGTTTTCCTACCCAACTACACCCCTCTCCATTTATTGTAAGTGCCTAAAGACACGCGGAAAAAGATTAAAAAGATTTTGGTTTATTTTATAAACTACTTTACATTTGTTCCGTTATAACAGATATGGAAACAAAAAACGACAACCTATCACCCCAACAAAGTTTGGATTTGATTGCGAGTATGATCAATCAGGCGAAGGGTAACGTAGGGCGCAGCAGCTTTTACTTCCTTTTGTGGGGATGGCTGATTGCCTTCTGCAATTTCGGAATGTATATAGTACTCACGTTTACGGATTATGGAGAATATGCTCCATCCGTTTGGTTGTTATGTATTCCGGCATGGGCCATTTCTGCCATGTACGGACGCAGGGAAAGCAAAACAAAAATGGTGCAAACGCATTTGGATAGAATTAGCATGTGGGTATGGATTTGTATGGCCATTGTTATTACTCCAGCCTGGGTTTTTGGCGGAAAAATCAATTGGATGATGAACGCCATTATTTTAATGCCTGTGGGTGCGGCCACTTTTCTTTCCGGAATTATTGTGCGCTTTAATCCGCTGCTAGCGGGTGGTGTTGTATTTTGGATTTCAGGTATTGCGTGTTATTTCGTAAATTCTACGGATCAATATTTAATAGGTGGCATAGCGATGATTTTCGGTTATCTGGTGCCCGGATACATGCTCCGCAATCAAAAAGAGAATCATGCTTAGAGAATTAGATCCGTTGTTGCACTCTCAACTTCGCTTGGGCATCATGTCACTATTGATGAATGCAGAATCTGCTGAGTTTACCTATTTGAAAGAAAAGACGAATGCCACAGCCGGAAATGTGAGTGTACAGTTGGATAAATTATCAGAAGCAGGTTACATCATTGTGGAAAAATCATTCAATGGCAAAAAGCCACTCACCACTTGCCGAATTACAAAAAAAGGAATCAAAGCCTTTGAAGAGTATGTAAACTCATTAAAGGATTATATCAAAAAATAATTTTTTTATCCATATGGTTTATATTATAAACTGGTTTATGAATACATGTAAGTCTGATACGCGATGCTGGGTGCTCATGTTGGGTGTGTTAATAGCATTGGGGATGTTCCTCCATACTGTAAGTGCACCAATCGTTTCTGTGCGACCTTCCAACTCAACGGCTTCGCACATTCAGTTAAAAGTAACCCAGCAGTTCGCCACTCATTTTAAGACTGCCAAAAAAATAAAGATCTGGTTCAATTAATTTCAACTAAAACAACTACTGCTATGAAAACAACTTTCTTCTTCGCCTTGTTTGCCGTGTGTTTAACCTCTGCAGCCCAACATTCACTCGATGAAAAAATGTATCACGCGTATTTGCAACGCAACTCGGCCGAATGGATTAGTATGGCTGACCAAGCTAAGAAAGAATACAATCAATCGCCCACTGACGCAAACCGAAAATTTAAAGCAGCCTTTGCTCACTTTTCATTGCTGAGCAGCACCATGGCAACGAAAGATGAAGATCTGTTTGACAAATACCTGGATGCTACCAAAGATCTATTAAAGGAACTGATAGACAAGAATCAGCATACGGCTGAAGCAAAAGCATTGCTGTCGGCAACGTATGGATTGCAAATGGGATACAGCCCTATGAAAGGAATTCTGTTAGGTGGCAAGAGCAGCAAACTCGCAGATGAAGCCAAAACAGAAGCGCCCCTTTCGCCTATTACATGGCGCGTATATGGCAGCAGCAAGTACTACACACCGGCTTCTTTTGGCGGTGATGTGAACGAAGCCATTGCCGCCTTGGAAAAATCGGTGAAGTTGTTTGAAAACAAACCGGAAGAGTTGAAACACAACTGGCTTTACTTAGACACACTGGTGTTGCTGGCACAAGCGTATTCGCGAAACAATGAAAACGCGAAAGCTACTTCACTTTATCAAAAAGCTCTCTCTATAGAACCCGGCTTCATGTATGCGAAGTCGCTTTTAAGCAATATGAAGAGCTAGCATCAGACTTTCCTCCATTTATAAATTATATAGTATGCGATTAATAGCATTCTGCGTCATGTTGATGGCTCATTGGAATGGCCTTGGTCAATCCGTACTAACCGGAAAAGTGACGGACCAACAGCGAAATGCGTTACCCGGTGCGAGTATTTATATCCTAAACACATTAGATGGAACATCGTCAAATGCCGAAGGGATCTACACCCTTACCACTACCGAAAAAGGAGAACACATCTTAGTGGTATCCATGATCGGGTACGAAACCATGCAACAATCAGTTCGCCTCGAAGACAAAGCGAACACTTTCAACTTCGTGATGAAAGAAGCAGTGAGTGAGTTGGATGAAGTAGTGATATCTGCCGGAACCATTGAAGCAACCAATGACCGCAAAGTGGCAGTGCTTCGCCCACTCGACATCGTGACAACCGCAGGGGCAGCCGGTGATATTATAGGCGCCATTCAAACCTTGCCGGGAACAACACGCGTGGGTGAACAAACGGGATTGTTTGTGCGTGGTGGCGATGCCTCGGAAGCAGCTGTAGTGATTGATGGGATGGTGGTACAAAACTTTTTCACGAGCGATGTGCCCGGTGTAGCACAACGCAGCCGCTTCTCACCTTTTCAATTTAAGGGAACGGCCTTCAGCAGCGGTGGGTACAGTGCACGCTATGGGCAGGCTTTGTCATCCATTTTAGAATTGAACTCAAATGATATGCCTTCCAAAGGTACATTCAATGCCGGTGTCAGCATGGCAGGCTTGTTTGCATCTGCCGCTAAAGTGTTTAAAAACAACTCGCTGGAGGTTACAGGAAGTTATACCAACGTAGCTCCATTTTATGCTTTTGCGAAAACCAATTTTGATTTTTATAAAGCACCCGAAGGTGGCTCCGGCTCGGTGCGTTGGGTAGCTCAGAATGGCGACAAACGAATCTTTAAAATGTTGGTGAGCGGTGGTGCATATACCAGTGGTACGCAAATACCAGACATGGCAAATGCAGGTGCGCGCTATCGGTTTGGGCTACAAAATAAAAATGTATATATGAACAGTTCGTATAGCGTGCAAATTCATCCACGCTTGCACTCCTATACGGCTGCTTCGTTTAGTAAAAATGAGGATAGGAATAATTTAGGAGCATCTAATTCTAATACAAATGAATGGCGATTGCAGGCTCGAAGCGAAATCGATTATGATATATCGGATCAAGCCAATTTGGTAGTGGGTACGGAGTGGCAACGATTTACACTACAACGTTCATTTGATTCTTTCCGCTCTGATTTTTACGAAACGCAAGGCGCATTCTATGCGGAAATGGAATGGAAACCCTTGCGGAAATTTGGAATGAAAACAGGCGTTCGTGCCGAAAATAGTTTTTTGCTGGATCGCAAAAGTGTGAGTCCGCGCCTATCGGCAGCGCTTAAAACCGGAAAGCACAGTCAGGTTTCATTGGCGAGCGGTATCTTTTACCAGACTCCCAACAATCGCTATTTGGTTGCTGCAAAGTTGCCCGACCAGCAACAATCAGTTCATTACATTGCCAACTATAAATGGATTACCGATCAACAAACTTTTCGGATTGAAGGTTACTACAAAAGCTACAACCAATTGGTGCGAGAACTAGGTGTGCCCTATAATCCAAATGCGTATCGATTTGTGAATACTCCCATCGACAACTCCGGTAATGGATATGCGCAAGGGATCGATGTCTTCTGGCGGGACCGTGCGTTGATCAAAAATCTGGACTATTGGATTTCGTACAGTTGGGTAGATACGCAACGGTTGTTCGAAAACTTCCCATCGAAAGCAACGCCTTCATTTATTTCCAATCACAACATCAATGTGATTGCCAAGTACTTTATCGAATCGCTGAAACTGAATATTTCAGCTACGTACTCATACGCCACCGGGCGGCCGTATTACAATCCAAACAATCTACAATTTCTGCAAGACCGAGCACTTGATTATGAAAACGTTTCGATGAACATCACTTATGTCACCAGCATCAAAAAAGTCTTTGCCGTATTCTATGTAGGCGTTGATAATTTGCTCGACCGGCATAATGTATTTGGCTATCGATATTCTTCCGATGGTTTGGCCCGCTATCCGATCGAACCACCCATCTATCGCTCCTTTTTTGTGGGAATTAATTTTTCACTATCGGCCTTCAATCGAGATGAACTGTAATGAAACAAGATAGAACCAATTAAACCCTATGAATATGATATCTAACTCCATTGGAATGCTTCACCTAATAAGTTCAATAGCCGCCCTGGTATTAGGCAGTTGGGTTATTTTCGCTCAGAAAGGAACACGACTGCATAAACAAATGGGATATGCCTATTGCATCGCGATGATAGCCGTTAATGCAACTGCCTTCAGCATCTATCGGTTATTTAATGGCTTCGGCCCCTTTCATATTGCCGCTGTGATTAGCTCCATCACACTTGTTTTGGGAATGATTCCGGTACTGATTCGTCAGCAAATCAAACAATGGGTGGTGTGGCATTTTAGCTTTATGTATTATTCCGTGATTGGGCTTTACGCTGCATTTGTTTCCGAAACCATGGTACGCATTCCGGTGATACGGTTTTGGTGGTCGGTAGCCCTGGGAACTTTTCTGGTCATGTTTTTGGGAATCTATTTCTTTCAGCAACAATCCGTAAAATGGAAAAAACAATTCAATCAAAATTCAAATCAATAAAATCAAAATCGCTTATGAAAAATTACTTGATCGCATTTCTCGTTTGTGCTTCGATGGTATCGCATGCGCAAACTGTTGACGAAGCTTTACAAACCACACTCACGCAATTTTATGCTGCTGCAGACCCAATCGGAAAAAGTGCAGCCGTTAATCGTTTTCAACTGATCGCAAATAAGTGGAACACCGATTGGGCTACTCACTACTACGCTGCGTATGTGAAAACGCTAATGGGGGCAAACGAAACGGAGGCTTCCAAAAAGATAGCTTACTTTGACGAAGCAGAGAAGCATTTGGAGGCTGCTAAAAATAATTCTACCGCGAACGATGATGTATACGTGTTAACTGCCATGATTGCCAGCATGCGAATTGGAATCTTTCCGGACCAGTGGCAAAAGTACAGTGAAGTGTTTGCTTTCAACATGAAGAAGGCCAAAGAGATTCGCAAAGAAAACCCGCGCATCTACTACCTCGAAGGGATGAGTAAATTTTATACACCCGAGGCATATGGCGGTGGTAAGAAAAGCGCACTCCCCTATCTTCAAAAAGCAGCCGAATACTTTGCGCTGGAATCCGATACCGATATTCGCAAACCGAGCTGGGGTAAAAAACAAAATGAGGAGATGATAAAGAAGTGTGAAGAGTAAAAACCAAGCTTGTGAATTTACTACTAGTAGATTCGCAAGCTTGATTACCAAACTCCCTGATCGCTAATTTTGCTTTACAAATTTCAAATTCGTTACGCCCCAATTGGTAATATCAAATCCGTTTACCTTACCAGACGTATTTCGGGTAAAGTTAATCTTGAAAAAGAAAGTATTGATGCAAAAATGGAATCGATTTTAGTGGCAGCTGTTTTATCTGTCTGCGCCACCACATTGGTAAACCGGAAAAGCAAACAGCTTATGAGAAAAGTCTGATCATATTTTTTTAAGTTTAGAAAGTTTAAAATCTACAGTTGCTCTTGTTTAAAAATCGCACTACCTCGTCCCATTTTTTACCCTGATTATTTTCCCATCCGTTTCATCGGTAAGTAGATACAATTTGCCTTGTGGGCTTACTACAACTTTTCGCAACCGCACACGGTCATTGGTAAACAATTCTTCCACGCGCGAAACACTTTCTCCTCTTATCACTAATCGCCACAAACTGCCTTGCGCTAATCCGGCCACTAATAAATTGTTCTTCCAACTTGGAAATTCATCGCCAGTATAAAAGGTAAGGCCCGTGGGCGCTACTGTCTGCAACCAATACCAAACAGGTTCTGTATAGGTGTTGCCTTCCAATGCGGCCGGAGCATATTCCGCAAAACGGTATTTGCCCGTTGTTTTTATAGGCCATCCATAATTCGCTCCAGGTTTTAAAATATTTATCTCATCACCTTGCATGGTTCCGTGTTCACTAAACCAGATGGCATTGGTTATAGGGTGTTTGGTTAGTCCTTGTGCTGCTCGAATACCCAAGGCATACAATCCGGGAATGGCTTTCGCACCAAAGTCAGGGTTATCCGCAGGAATGGTTCCATCCGAGTTGATGCGGTAAATTTTCCCACGCTTGTCTTCGGCATTTTGAGCCAATGGCAAGGCAGGCTCATCCTTTTCATTGAACAACCTCTCTCCGATGGTGATGTAGAGTTTTCCATCGCTGCCGAACAAAAGGCCACCTCCGTAGTGATGTCTTTCTTCGGTGTAGGGTGTAGCTAAAAAGATCGTTTGGATATCCCGAAGGGCGTCATTTTCTAATACGGCACGAATCACTTTGGTCGCTTTTTCCTTTCCCTTTTTTGCCGCGTAGGCCACATAAATAAATTTGTTCTTATCGAATTGCGGATCAACCAGCACATCAAAGATGCCTGTATTATCACCGCGATCACGAGCTTTGGCCGTATCGGCAGGAAAGCCTTTAATCACCACTTTACTTTTTAACTGCAAGTTGATTTTTACTAAGGTCCCCTCCTTTTCGGTGATCAGTGCTTCTTCCTCAGAAAGGAAAGCCATACTCCAAGGGCGGGCTAGTCCTGCCAGAATCGTTTCTTTAATCGGTTCCGAAAGATCGGGCGCAGTGAAGTGTGGAATCCGTGTCGCAATTTTATCAACGATAAACCACTGCTGGTCTACTCTCATCAGATTGAAATAGTCGGTAAAGGTATCTCGGTCGGTTACAATCTCAGTCTTGGCTGCACCAATTCCGGCTTTGAAACGATCCGTGTGATGAGACCAATCGGACGTTGCCTTAGTCTGAAGCCGCTTAAGTATTGTGTTCGATTCAGGTCAATGAATTTCCCATCTCTGAAATTTTTGAGGTGACAAGTTCGGTGCATGGCTCGCCCTACTTTAGTGGAATCACCCGTAGCCCAACCGTCAAAATAGGTTTGGATGACTTCCTCCGCCTGCTGGCGATCGGATCGGTTTTGGGCTGCTATCGATTGAGCCAACCCGGTCAATAATAGAATGAATAAAAGTTGTTTTACCATATGTGGAATGTATTTTGGCAAGCACACGCGTCAGGCGAAGAAAAGTTAGCCGCGAGCGGTGTTGGATGGCCGGTTTTGAGTCCGGATTTATAAATTCGGATGGGAAAAGCGATTCCTAAGCAAAAAATTGTTACACAACAGCACCGGAAGCGTGCTGCTGTTGATATACAGTAGGCGTTGTTCCTTTTAATTTCTTGAACATGGAGAAGAAGGTAGACCGGGAATTAAAGCCTACTTCAAAGCCAATGGCTTCAATTTTTGGATTATTGCCAGCCAACAGTAACTTACACGCCTCATCAATGCGATATTCATTAATGAAGAGCGTAAAATTTCTTTCAACCTTATCATTCAAGATCTGAGAAAGTTGGTGCCCTGAAATTTTTACTTCTTTGGCAAGGTCATTTAATTTTAGGTTGGGATTTTTGAAGAGTTTCTTCTCTTTCATCGCGCTATTCAGGTTAGCCACGACTAACAAGATTTCATCCTCATTCAGCTGTTTATTTACATATTTCTGAGCAGAAAAAGAAGACAAGTCGTTTGCTTTTCTTCGATACAGCAAAACAAATACAACCAAGTAAATAATAAGTGAAAAACAGACAGCGGCATTAATATAACTGCCTTTGGTAATATTCAAAATAGACCACACGTACGAAACGAAGAGAATCAAAACAGCCGTGCAGATTGTCAGCAACCAAATTTCGAAAGGCTTCAATTTTTCCTTACGCTCCCATTTTTTTAACAAGGGCATCAACTGAAAAATTGAAAAAGTGATGTAGAGGCCCCATTGTAAATAAATAAGCGGTATGAAAAGAGTTCTCCACAAAGAAGGAAATTCCTGATACGGGTACATGATTCCCACCGTCAAAATAATCAGTAGCCAACCTATCGTTTGCCATATCCATGACCTGGGTATTTTCCGGAGCTGAGAGATTTCGGATTTTATAAAGAAGTATAAAAAGGGACCTATAAAAAAGCAGGCGTTCAAACCAAGTTGTAGGTATATTTTAGGCAAACCATAATCAAAGAAGTAAGCGACTGATTTCCCAATGCGGATACTTAGGACAAGCAGTAGAGCAGCAAATAAATAATTTGATAAGTGCTTTTTTGCCGAAAAGAAGAAAAAATAAATATCCAGAACGCTCCCGTTGAAGGCTTCTAATGCACTCACAAAAGATAGCACTTTGCTTCCAAAATCCATAAGTGTAAATTTAAGCAATTCAATTGTTAACTACCTGTTAATAGTTGCAACACTCACCCTGCCTGAACATTTTTTTAGCAATGAGTTAACCTGTTAAAGCTCCTATTGTAGAATTTTTGATAACCTCATCTCCCAATTCCACTCCCATGTTTTACCATTGTCAACCGAAAACGCTTGTGACCATATCGGTTGATTGGGGTTAGTCGCATCCCACTGATAAATCACTAAAATTTCTTTACCGCCAAAAGTATCATTTGCATAAAATTTGCCAATTCCATTTTCGAAAGAGCCGGTGACGGAATGTTGATCCATTATCATGCCGTTGGTATCCATCCAATAGATTGTCCAAAGTCGCGTTTGTGGATTGAATAAACGCACAGCCAAACCTTCAAATGGTTTTCCACTAAATGATGCATAATAATTCTCCACATTGCCAAGGCCATTCAGTACTTTTTCCATGTGCAATTCGGATTCGAATTCTTCCCAGTCATTGCTGTTGTTTAACCGTACTTTCAACTTGCGATTGTGAACTTTCCATTTTCCTTGCAGAAAGTCAAAGTCGGTGGGAGAAGAAGTCGGTGAAGGTGTTGTTAAAAGTTCCATAGGGTTTGTGGGTTGAGGTGTATGAGTAGTTGGATTTTGTCCTGTTAACGAAAATGGTGCAATCGCAATCAGAATAATCAATATAATTTTAGTTGGGTGTTTCATTTGGTATTTGTATTAGTGGTTTCCTTCAACTGGTTTTCAAATTGCTCAACAGCTACCATCGCATTAGAATCTTCTTTGAACTTTGCTTTCAACAAATCAAAAATTTCTAATCCTCGAACATCTCCTAATTCAGTTATCAAGAGTGTGGTATAGAAAATACCATGAATGTCATTTTCGCTCATCGCTTTTTTAAATCCTCCCAATAGCAACGGATATGCCTTTTGGCTCTTACCAATCGTTTTAATTGTTTGAGCGGCAATAATCCGATAATCCCAAATGGGAACGGCCAACACCCAATGCGGAGATGTCAAATCACCCAAAGCTTTATAGGCAATGTCAAATCCTTGCGGGTCTTCCAATTGCTGCAATGCAAACAGCGAACTTAACAGGCTTTGATTCTTCCAAGAAGGTTTATTTACCAGTTTCTTCAACGCAGGAAATGCTTGAGGACTTTTACTTTTTCCCAAAGCAATGGCAGCTGCGTTGATAACGCGATCACTGGAATCGTTGAGTGCATTCAAATACACTTGATCATATTTCGGATCACGTGTCATTCCTAAAAAATTAATAGCTGAAGCACGAACCCATGCCTTCTCCTGCCGGATCAGATTCTTTAGTGTAGAAATAGTTGCCTCATCCAATGGAATCGGTTTTGATTGAAGGTTTGGCGGAGCCAGCATGTTCTGCAACTGCGGAAGTGCCACACCCCATTTAAATCGCCAATAACTCTTGGCTGAAAGAACACTTCGATAGGCTGCGAGAATCTTATCTTTGTCTGCCGATGAAGTTAATTCCTTCTTATAATATTTTACAAGTTCACTACCAGCCCCTCTTCTTCCAATTACATCTGAGTCGTTTTGAAATTGGTACAATAGTTCGTCCAACGTCTTCTCAAAACGAATTTCTTTCACCCATGAATCTTCATAATCGAAATTTACCAGGAGTGGTGCTTGCGCTAATGAAAAATTAAAAGTGTTGAGTTCCTTTGCCTCTAACCAAACTCTTTCAATTCGTCCATCTAATTCGATCTCCATGTTCCCCTGAAAATATTCTGCCTGTGGTTGCGGATCGAGCCGATCTGTTTTTTGCGTTTGCCGAACTGTTAACAATAATTCTTTGGTAGTCGCATTGTATGTCTTTGATACGTCAAATACAGGATGCCCCATTTTATAAACCCACTGATCAAAAAACCAGTCCATCGGTTGACCACTGGCCACTTCCACTGATTTTCTAAAATCTTCTGTCGTAACCAATCCACCACCATGCGTATCCACAAAATGGCGAATGGCTTTCCACCAGATTTCATCTCCCAATTGCTTTCGCAACATGTGCAAAACCTGCGCTCCATGAAAACTCGCATATCCATCATTAATAATCGAAGCTGGGTCGTCATAATGCACCGTAACTAATGGATGCCGGTATCCGGAATTCCAAGTTGGGAAATAGATACTATTACGATCCCAGTTGCGCGGGTACAAATGAAATTCATCATCGCCATTTTTATGCTGATCGTATAACTCCGAAAAATAGCGGGCAAACGATTTGCTGAGCCAGCTATGGCTCCAGTCTGCCGGTGTAAGATAATTTCCGAACCATTGCTGTGCGAGCGTTTCACTTTCCAAATCATCCCACAAGTACAAAAAATCTGAATGCGTGCGATCGTCATCCACCATGTTTTCTGTTTGTGTTGAGAGTGTATTGCCACCTACGCCCCAAGGCAAATCCTGAACAAAGGCTTGTGAATAAGTTGGATAAGGATAAGGTACTCCAATCGACT
>JAJTHV010000468.1 GCA_021300095.1 Flammeovirgaceae bacterium
TATTTACACAATGAAGATTCAAATTATCAACGGACCGAACCTGAACTTGCTTGGAAAACGTGAACCGGATGTCTATGGAAGCACTACGTTCGAAGCGTTCTTCGAAAACCTAAAGGCTAGTTTCAACACGATTGAAATCAATTACTTCCAATCGAATGTAGAAGGCGAACTGATCAACAAACTACACGAAGTGGGCTTCGACTACGATGGCATCATTTTAAATGCCGGAGCCTACACGCACACCTCCGTGGCCATTCACGATGCGATCGGTGCGATCAAAACTCCGGTAGTGGAAGTACACATCTCGAATATCTATGCCCGTGAAGAATTCAGACATAAAAGCCTGATCACCGCAAAGTGTGCCGGACTGATTACCGGGTTTGGTATGGAGGGATATGCGTTGGCGCTGCTTTATTTGATGAATAAGAAGGGGTAACTCGTTATCGGTTACAAGTTTCTGGTTACAGGTTGCCTGTTCTAAGTACTAGCAACCAGAAACCTGCAACCAGAAACTAAACTAAGAAGACCTGTACGCCATCTCGTAAACCGATTTGGAATGTGGCCCCAGAAATACGCGCGCAAATATGCGAATGATCGCAAGTCCGTCAATAATAAAACTCAGTGAGGTGAAGAGCGCCAGCATCAATTGCTCTTCATGAATGTGACTGAAAATCAAATCTTCTCCGATAAAGGTTGGTGATATCGGAAAACCGGTGGCCGCCAAACACGCAATCAAAAAGGCCGTAGCAATTTTGGGGTGACGATACGAATGTCCATGAAATTGATTCAGGTCAATATTGCCTTCGAGCAACACAAGTCTTCTCAATGCTAAAAATCCAAATATGCCAGCTACCGTAATTCCACTCAGGTAAATGTGAATGTCGGTGAAACTGAAATTTTCATTGAAGGAAATAGCCAGTGCAATCCAAAAGTGATTCATGATCACCAGCATCCAACTCATGCGCGCATGCTTGCGTTCAGTGAATGACTTCAGCACACAAATCAGTGCAATCAACGAGAACACAATCGGCAGCGCATGTTGCACTCGTTCGGAAACCAAATCTTTGTGATACACCAAAAAGAGGCCGATCAGGTACGCTGGCACAAAGATGCCAATCACCCTTCGGAGCGTGAGGAAATCGACCTTTTGTCCCAGCCACTTCACGGGGTTCCACAGATAGCGATACATCAGAGAATCCAGGTTCCACTCTTTGATACACAAAATGTATAAGGTGTATTGCATCTTCTTCGGAAAGGAATCCTCAATCGAACGAAGGTTGGGCATAAAGTTGTAGAATTGCTCGCGGATGAGATAACTGACCACCGAGGGTGAAACGAGCAACTGATAGGTACGCAGGAATGCATTGCCCGCAAAATGTACCAATGCAATTGCGCCCCAGCCTGCTGCAATCTCTATAAATATCAACCCAATCTGTGCAATAGAGCTATACGCAATCTGGCTCTTTACCGAAGACTGAACACGCGCGATGCCTGTAGCGATAATCGCTGTGAGCAAACCCATGATACCGATAAGGATACGAACCGAAAGTTGATTCTCCCAAAACGGATAGGTACGCAGCATGATGAATACACCCAGATGCACAGAGAGTGATCCATAGAAAATAGCACTACTCGGTGTGGGGCCTTCCATAGCGCGCGGCAACCACGATGAAAATGGAAGCTGTGCCGACTTCGCAATAGCCGACAGCCAAAACATCAACGCAATAAAAATACCTACCCAACTGTGCTCTTGCAAATGCGCGTGAATCAATTCGGCATTGGTTAACTTATCGAAAGTGATGCTCTCGTGCCACAAGTGGTGACTCATCCACATGGCTAAGATCAATCCCACATCGGCAATGCGGTAAATAGAAAATACTTTGACTGCATTCTTCACCGGCAGGTAACGATCGCGGTAAAAGGCAATCAGTAAAAAGGAACTGATCCCCAAAATCTCCCAGCCTATAAATAATGTTTCTAAGTTTCCGGAAAACACAACGATGTTGTATCCCAAATAAAAGAATAAAATGGTGTTGAAGAATCGTTTATAACCCGACTCCCGATGCATATACGCACGGCTATACAACGCCACCATGAAGGTGAGCAATGAACCTACGAATACATAAACAGCCGTAATCTTGTCAAAATAAAAATCAAGGAAAAACTCATAGCCGTCTGTCAAATACAAAACATAATCTTTCAGATTAATTGGCTCGTAGCCATCGAACAGCCAATAAATCAAAAACGCTTGAAAGCTGATCATGTGGGTAGCTACCGAAACAAATGACCAGCGGGCAATCAGTGTTTCGTTCTTGCGCGGCAAAAATAAACTCACCAAAAATCCGATGAGTGGAATGAGTATAAAAAATTCTAGGAATGATTTCATATGTTACTATTTGTACAATAACTTAAATGCCCTCTAATTCAAATACAGGTAAATTCTCGGGGTTTTCTTCGAAGATAACCGCCAGGTTAGCTGCCTTCTCAACTTGCTTCACCGTTGGTTGGTATACGTGAAATTTTCCCTCCCCGAACAAATACAACTGATGTGTTTCGGGATGTACCGCCACCAACCGCACCCACTCATTCAAAAACCATTCATAGGTGGGCGCTTCCTTTTGAATCGCTTTTAAAACGATTTCCGGAAAATGCTCTACAATCACCATCAAGCGTACGGGGTCATGCACTTCAATCATCTGACTCGGTAAACCCGGGCGCAGATCGCCATCAATTCCATTGGCAACACCTATCAACCCCATTACGTTATGCGGCAGCTTGGTGCCTGCTCCCAGTTTCTGATTATCCACGCGTGAGAAGAAGTATTCCAAATTAATACCACCGCACACCGGCCCCACCGGGCGCAACACATTCACCAAAAACGTTCCATCTAAGTCTACACGATAGTCATATGAGTTCATGAACGATCGTCTGTCCATAAACAAATGTTTCGTCAGCTCCCTCCTGCCCACAACACATAATGCATTGGTGGCGTGGTTCAGTTCCGCTCGTGGTTCAAACAAAGAAACCGAGCGCGTCAGAATCTTATCGTGAATTTGTTCGGGTGTTAAGTGCGAATCGATCGACTCGAATCTGCGCGAGCGTTCCTTAGCATTAGCGTTAAGCGCTTGCGCGAATGTCACCTCATTTTTGTTATGCAATTCGAGATTCTTCTGCGAAAGCGAATTTTCATCAAAGAAGATTATTTCATCGCGCGTAGTGTCGTGCAATCCACCCAGAAATTGCGTTGCCTCCGGAATGTCAATGCCGCGCGTCTTGAGCAGCTCGCGCACCTTTGGATGATTGCCCATAAAGGAAACCACACGTGAGTTGACAGAGCCTGCCCGACCGGAACACGCACCGCAGTCGTACGCAGCATAGTGCGGATTGTTCACGCTACTCGATCCGTGACCGATCACATAGATTATCGGTGCAAAGTCTTTCACCAGTCCAATGCTTTTCAACAACGCCTCTACGCGGTTCGCCATTTCTGCAATGGTAAATCCAATCTGCAAATCATTCTCGCGGTCATCGGGGTTTTTGTTCTCAATGGTAAGCTGTGATTTTTTGCTCATGTGTCTGAATGAAGATGCCGTAGCGGGCCCCATCGAAGGTTTGAAGATGTTGATGAACAACAAAAGTGCCGACCAAAAACCCAGCGTTTGTGAAATGAGCCACCCTCCGTAAAACGAGTGACTTGTCTTGCTGAGGTATGCATCTTTCTGGCGCTTCTCTTGCCCAATACCTTTGATCAAATATTTAGGTGTAACCGGTGCCGGACATAGTTTGGTATAAAACTTCCCTCCTTCCGGCTGATAATAAAACTCTACGGAAAAAAAACCGGGCGTGCCAAACGTTTCCGACTCATGATCAAAATCCTCAATGTATCTGCGGAAAGAACACTCGCGGTCGTCAATGCAAAGCAATGCCTGAAAGCTTTTCTTCGTGAACTGCCGGGGCGAATTTTTCTTTTGAGTAATCCCTGCCAACACCTGATCGTGGTAGCTCCACTCAAATGCTTCTTGCCAAATGAAGAGCACTTCGTGCATTTCCGTTTCGATCACATTCGCAAACAATTCCAACGGCTTTTCCACCAGACTTTCACACAAGGGCTTCCATCCTTTTGTGAAATGACGATCCAACGCATCAATCTCCATCAGTAACTCAAACACAATCAAATCGTGCATGGATAATTTTCGCGGATCTAAAATGGTGAACGGATGATCCTCAATTGTTGAAACCATACCCGACCAACCTTGGTGTGAAAACTGCTGATCGAACAGGTATCGTGTGTAGAGCGATTCATCGCCCACCAGTATTTTCAATAAGTCAGCTATCTCGCAGGTAGTTTCGAGCAAGAGTTTCCGTGCGCGGTTGCCTTTGAAAAAAGAGGCCAGAGTATTCCGTTCCATTTCGCGGATAGCCGCCAGAAACGTTTTTTCACGCACAGGGAAATTCCAAATGGCAATGCCTTGATCCAGGTAACTACATAAAATACGAAACAACGTAGGCTGCACCAGCGAATCGAGATCAATGCGATAGTGTTTCTTCCAATTGGCACGCAAGGCACCAATGCGCGGGAGGGCCACATTCTCGTAAGGTTGTGTCAACACTTTCTTTCGCCACTCTACCAAATGATCAGCTCCTTTCTTTTGCAGAATCACCCGATCCAATATTTCCGAAATGATTTGTCCCTTTTCATACCGGTTTCTGAAATCCGATAACGAGAGCGAAGATCGATAGCCCAAAATTTCAGAAGCATGCCGCACGCCATCTTTGAACTTCATCTGTTGAAATGCGTGCAGTGTATTGTGATGAATAAAATCTTTTAACGGTGCCTGGGCCGGCAAATAATGCTTCAATTCATGAATTACTTCGTGCTCATCAAACGAAGTGTGATGTGTACTTTTCATAATTAATTTTTAGAGAAAAATGGAATTAAAAACATAGTGCCACTCGGTGAGTGAACACAACGACAGAAGTACCATCGAAAAGTCTAAATCAGAAAAACCTGCTTCGCGAGATAAAGAGGAAGATTGGTGGTATTCGCAAATGTGGAGTGCGGATTCTTGCGAATGGATAAAGAAAAGAATAAAAGTTCACTTGTGTAGATCGGGTAGGTAAACTCAATAAAGTGAGTATTATGCAAACTTTCGGAGGCATCCTTTGCTTCCTTTTCTTCACACAACTCAGCCGAGCTAATCAACGACTGAGTGGAAACAAACTTGTTACTAAGCGTTGTATGGCCATTTTGATCACTTCCTACAGAAGAGCCGGACGCAAAAAAA
>JAJTHV010000449.1 GCA_021300095.1 Flammeovirgaceae bacterium
AATTTAAATTATCAATACAATAACCCTTCCATAACAACAGTTGATCTATTAGGAATTGGTTTACCTTGTGATACAACGTATTATAAATATCTTATAAATACGTTGCCCGATACCCAACCCGATCTATTTTCCTACAATTTCTTTGGCTATAGCGGTTCGTTTGTGCTCACCCAAAAAGTGGTAACCGGCACCGTAAAAGTCATTAAACTGACCAAAGATGCCTGCAAGGTTTCATTCAATGAGGCAACCATGTCTTTTACCGTTACCACTCCGGATGGATATGTGGGTGAATTTTCAGTGAAAGAAAAATCGACCACCATGTCATCCGTTTCAGATCAGATCAATGCGCCTACCTGGAACGAAGTGTTTGCTAATACCTGTTGGGGCGAAAATCACATTAATATTCAATTGGATTGTATCTGGGCCGGACGGTTCCGTACGATTTCTTCCTGGTATCTGGCAAAAATTACAAGTCCCCGGAAGCAGGTCATCACGTTCAAGTACGATTTAAATGCAGATGGTTCGAGTCCGTATCTGTCAAATACCCGCTCGTATGGCGAGCAATCATCTAACATTCCATTCCCGATTCTTTTCCAAACAGTTCACGAACATGTGTATTTGAAGCGCATCATCAGCGAGTCGGATAGTGTTCAGTTTAACATGGAAACGCGTGAAGATTTGCGCACTAATAAAATCTTTACGGCAGCGGGCACCGGAGAATATTTTCCGGATGGGCTTGTGCATAATAACGTGCTTCGTCCCTTACAAACGCCTAAACGCTACACAGGAATAACCATTGCCAGTAAGCTACCGTCATCCACCTTCAATAAAAACATTGTCTTTACGCAAAGTTATTTTAACCAGCAGTATCAGGACCAGATACCGGGTAATCAGAGTGAGACTGAATTGATGTGGTTGCGCAGCCGATTGGAACGAGTGAAGATTGACGATCAGGAGTACCGTTTTTATTATGAGAAAGGTACAAAAGGGATACCTAAGAAGTTGACCAGCGCCACCGATCATTTTGGTTTTTACAATGGTATGGATGCCAACACCAGCATGTTGCCACCACGGATTGTAACCGGATCGAATAGCTGCGATTTGCCTACCGCCAATTATAATTCGGTAAGTACGTTTGGTGTTATTAACGAGCGTGCTCCCAATTTTGAATTCGGCAAGGCAGGCTTGCTCACCAAAGTGTATTATCCCACACAAGGGTATACCTTTTTTGAATATGAACCCCACATCTATCAACCCGATCTCACATTGACATTTCGTGAGGATTATACGTTGCCTGCAGGAGGAGCTCGTGTTAAGTCCATAAAGGAGTATGACTACGATGGTCAATTGGTACTAAACAGATCCTACCAGTATGTACAAACCGTGAATAGTCCGATCTCGGGCTCTACAGGCAAGCTCATGGTGCCTTTGTTTAATCGGTATGCCAATTTTGTACGTGCGCCTGTCGGAAATACAACTCAAATGGCGCTGAGTGCTTGTCACTTTTTATACACAACCGGTTCCAGTATTCCGGGAAACAATTCCGCAGAAGGCAAAGTGATCGGGTATTCGAAAGTACACGAAGTCGTAGAGGGCCCCAGTTCTTACCGCAACACCTATTATTTTGAAAACCGCCCGAATCAGATCGTCTCCGGAAACGGGTTTTCCATCAGTTATCCTAATTTGAACGGGCAGGCTACTGAAGTGCGGAATTACAACAGTGCCGGAAACGTAGTGAGATATCATATCAATCAGGATTACGAACATTATTATGAGCAGGTAACCGCTATTTCTTATGGAACCTCTCCGTTCGACCCGTATGCCTTTGGGTATGTAACACCCTATTATTTAAAGTCTACGTTCATCAAACCCTTTACCGAAACCTCCTACCAGGGTGATACACAAACCGGCTTTACGGATGCGGATATTGCATCTGGTATCCCTGCCAATAAAGCCATTCAAACCTCTAAGACGTACACATTCAATAGCAACTTCTTGCCTAAAACCGAACAAGTTACCGGTAGCAGTAATGACGTGTATGTTACTACTTTCTATCGGCCCTGGGATTATGCAACGCCCTCTGCTACGCTCAAACACATGAAGTATGCGAATATGGTCAGCCCGGTGATTGAGCAGGTACAAACCAAAAATGGCGTGGTTATTTCTGCGGCCGGCAATCGCTATGTTTACGACAGTCTGCCCAAAGGCATGACCAAATTGGTTACATCGTATGCTTTTAACCGGTCGCTGGGAGCGTATGCTGCTTCCACCAATGGCGATGGGTTTGGATCTAGCTATGAGCCTAAAATCAATTTTAATACTTACGATGCCAACACCGGAAAATTATTACAATACACTACCGAAGATGGCGTGATTCATTCTTTTATCTGGGGATACAATTCCCAACTGCCGATTGTGCACGCGGTGGGAGTTACGTACGCTGATTTATCTACCGCTTATAATGCGGCTATACTAACTCCCAGCACGTATGAGGCTACCTTGCGCAGCCATGCAAAGACGAATAACAAGCAGCTCACCACGTATGTGCACAACCCCTCCATTGGGGTAACAAAAGTGACCGACCCGGCAGGTGCGAAAAATACCTATGAATACGATGCGTATGGAAGATTAGTATTGGCGCGCGATACCAAAAATGCTATTGTAGGTCAGAACAAATACCGCTTGAAAGCACGCACCGCCTCGAAGATATTAGCCATTAGCGGTGATCTGAATTTTGGCACACTCACTACGGATATGTATGCTTCACAAACGGTTTATTACGCACGCTGCAGTGATGCCATGCTCACCAAAACCATGACGTTGACAAACTCAGGCGATGATGACCTCACCGTTTCAGCTATTCAAATGCCCACCGGATTTATTGCTTCGTGGAGTGGTGGCAAAATTATAGCCGGCAATAGCATTGACGTAATTATATCATTTGACAATACCAAACCCATTGGCACCTATAGTGGAACTATCACCATTAATTCCGATAAGACGGCCGGCCCTTCCACCACCACGGTAAGCGCGGTATATGCTACCCGGAGCAATGTCATTGGAAACCCCACACTCGTTAATTTTGGAACCGTAAGTCCGGTAGGGTTTCAAAATATTACCATCACCAATACCGGCAATGCGCCTTTGCGGTTGGCGTATGTAGCCTATAATTGGAATGGGGTATTGCCGGTGGCTGCGGCAGATAAGACAAACGCTTACTTTACAATCCCTATCAGCAACCAGTGCTTTGGTGGTACCGCTTTTAGCAACTCGATGACCGTGCAAAGCACATTTACTCCGCAGTTTTCAGGCACTGTCTCGGCTACGGTGTCACTCTTTTTTGATGATGGCACTTATAAGCAAAATGCTTTCACCATTCAGGGAACTAAAAATTAAACGACATTATCTCTTATCTATGAAGACATTTTTCACATTCATACTTTGTCTGACGAGTTACGCGTTACAGGCACAATCCATTACCTCCGATACCTTGCGCTGGAACGCTTCCGGTTTTAAAGACTTAGTTTCTAATGAAGTAGTGAATGGGGTGACCAGCCAATTCATTACGTACGGAAATCAGAAAATAGAATGGTTGCAAGGTGGAGGAAGTTTTGTTTCTACGTTCACGATTACCGCCACGAGCGGAACCTGGAGTAATATAAGCAACACCGGCAGCATGACCTATTCCATTTCCGGGGAGCAACTGACGGGTCAAATGACCTTTGTCCGTTCAGTCAGTGGAGTTACGGTTGAGCTAACGTTCACTACTGGCACCACCAGCACCATTCACCATTCTTACACCATCACCTCGATTGACACGCTATGAAGAAACGAGCAGGCCTATTCTTATTTATATTTCTGAGCTACTATAGCAGTTGGTCGCAATCCATCACGGGCCCCACACCCGTTACGGTTGGTTCTACTACTACCTATACCTACAATCCGGGTATTGTGTATGGCAGCTACACTTGGTATTTGTCCAACAGCAATGGGTATGTGAGTTCATTTTCTGCCAGCGGCACTACCTATACTGTAAACGTAACGTGGACAGCCAACGGTACCAGCACCCTCAACTATTCCGGTTTTGGCACGGTCCGTTCTACGATGAACATAACCATCAATTGCCCCACGTTGGCAACACCTACCGCCACGTTTTCATACCCCGGCACTACCACCGGTTGTGGCAGCGTAGCCATTACTTATACCGGCACACCGCCAGCGGGCGTAAAGTGGTATTGGCAAACAGCTGCCAACGGAACTTCTACTGCGAACAGCACCAGCACCTATTCGGCTACCACCAGCGGTACCTACTATTTGCGTGCCAATTGTGGAAGTAGCTGGAGCACCAATGCGAAAGCCACCTCGGCAGTCGTGGTGAAAACAATACCTACCGCCACTGCAGCCAACCCTTCGGTTTGTACCGGCAGCGGGGCGGGCATTACCATTACCAACAACGTTGCCAGCACCACCAACACGTGGACGGTGGTAAACACCAATACAACAGGAGCTACTAATGGAAGCGGAATATCGACATCGGTAAATCCGTTTACCTATTCGCTGAACCCCACATTGACAGCTACGAGCAATGTGAACGGCACGGCTGTGTATACGATTACCCCCAGTGTGAATGGTTGTACGGGTACGCCCATAACGGTAACTGCTACCGTAAAACCAAGACCAACAGCCGCGGCTACCCATCAAAGTATTTTTACAGGTACACCTACTTCCATTGCCATTACCAATCCCAACAATGTAAGTGGTACTACGTATGCGTGGACCGTGCAAAGCCAGACCAATGCCAGTGGCGCCACAGCCGGATCGGGCAGCACGATCGCGCAAACTTTAATGGCCACTACGGCAGCGAACGGAACCGCAACCTATACGATTACACCCACCGCAGCGAGTTGCTCGGGTACAACAGTCAATGTAACGGCTACCGTTAACCCCGCACCGATTGTAACCAGCACGGGCGGCAACGTGATATTGGGCGCAGGCGTGATATTGGATGCCGGAGCAGGCTACAGCAGCTATGCGTGGAAAAACACCACCAATCTGGCCGTGACATTAGCTACTACTCAAAAATATTCCACGAGCCTGCCGGGCACGTATCAGGTAGCGGTAACAAAAGCAGGCGTGAATGGCACGGCCACCGCCACGTATGTTGTATCTAACCAATTTGCGAATCAAAACCTGAACTACATTGTTACCAGCGTATTGTTAACTGCCACCAGCGACACGGCACGCATCAAACTACAAGGCGTAGATTCACTTACGCAATCCATTACTTACTATGATGGCCATGGCCGGCATTTGCAAACCGTGTTGACACAAGGCTCGCCTTTGAAAAAAGACATGGTGACGCAGAGTGTGTACGACAGCTACGGACGGAAAGCGAAACAATACCTGCCGTTTGTAGCCAACGAAGCCACCGGCTACCTGAAGCCCGGTGTGATAGACGCGAGCGGCAACTTTGCCGGAGCGGCTCTTAATTTTTATAATAATCCTACCGATAAAATTGCAGACGATGCGATGCCGTATTCCGAAACGGTGTTTGAAAACTCGGAGTTAAACCGTGCATTGTATGGCTTTGGAGTAGGATCGGGCTGGCGCGCGGCTGCTGCAGGCAGCGACAGAAATGTGAAACACAAAGATATCGTTTATGATGTGACTCAGGAGTCGGTGATCAACTGGACACTGGATGGCAGTGGGATGCCCGTGCGGAGTGCAACCCCTCACACCGTGATGTTTGGTACAGGCAAGCTATCGGTTAGCTCTACTACCGATGAACAAAACCATGAAGTGCGCACCTACACCGATAAACTCGGGCGCGTAATTCTTAAAAAAGTGCAAGCGGTAGAGAGTGCCGTGCTGAGTGATACCACTAATCACTGGACGAATACCTATTACATTTATGACGATTATGGGTTACTGCGCTACGTACTTCAACCTCAGTTAGTACGAACACTGGTGGGCATGGCACGCAACCCCAATGCGACCGATCTGGCACGCTTTGCTTTTCAATACCAATACGATGGCCGCAACCGAATGGTGCAAAAGCAAGTGCCTGGAGCAGGGGCGGTGTATATGGTGTACGATCAACGGAACCGTGTGGTGTTGACTCAGGATGCCAACCAACGCAACCAACCTACCAAAGAGTGGACGTTTACCAAATACGATGAACTGAACCGCCCTGTGCTAACGGGCAAGTACGCCAGCACCAACACACTGGCAGCTATGCAGGCGGCAGTTAATACCTACTACGCTAATCTTACGGCCTCCCAAGCATGGTATGAAACCTACATTGGAAGCACGGGTGCGATACTGGGCTACGATAATAAATCATTTCCGCAGACAACCAATGCCGCAGATTATTATACGGCTAGCTACTACGACCGCTATGATACCTACTTGGCTCCGGCAGCGTATGCCTACACGATAGAAAGCCCTGCGTTGAATGGACAACCAGCAACAGCCAATACAAACGTTTTAGGTTTAACTACGGCATCATTGGTAAAAGTATTGACCACCGGAGCATGGTTGCGCAAGGTTACCTACTACGATGTAAAGTACCGCCCCATTCAGGTTATTGCCGATCACCCGAAGGGAACGCAGCGCACTACTAACCTGCTAGATTTCGCAGGGCGCACCATTCAGAGTAAGCGCACTTACATAGTGAATAGTGTAAGCAAAACTATTTCAGAGATTTTTACATATGACCATGGTAGTCGATTAACAAAACTATCGCACTCCATTGACGGAGCTAGCCCAGTGATTGTTGCTCAAAGTAACTACAACGAACTGGGTCAACCGATCGAGAAAAATCTACACAGCACCGATGGTATTAATCATAAGCAGAGTGTGGACTTCAGTTACAACATCCGCGGGTGGATGACCGGCATCAACCAAAGTAATATTACTGCGGTAGCCGGAGGCGATGCAGTTGCCGATTATTTTGGAATGGATCTGGCCTACAACAATCCGTTCAGCGGGTTATCGGCAGCGGCAGCATTTAACGGAAACATCTCTTCCATTAAATGGAGCAGCGGCAGCAGCAAACAGCAGGCGTATGCTTTTGACTATGATGCGCAAAACCGTTTGCTCAACGCCCACCACTTTGATAACGACAGTGTAACGTGGGCACGCCACTGGCGCGCGTATAGCGAGATGGGCATCAGCTACGACCTGAACGGAAATATTCTCAAACTAAAACGCTACGGGTATCAGGGACAGGTAATGGACAACCTGACGTATGGTTATCAGGGCAATCAGTTAAAGTATGTACACGATACAGGATCGACCACAACGGGATTTGTGAACGGCAACACCGGCACGGACGATTACACCTACGACAATGCACTGCTCGGCAATGGCAACATGACAGCGGACAAGAACAAAGGCATTACAGCAGTGAACTACAATTACCTCAACCTGCCGCAGCAAGTGAACAAAGGCGCTACCGATTATGTGGTGTACACCTACGATGCAGCAGGCCGCAAGTGGGCACAACAGGTATTTGGTTCTACACCTAAAACAACCGACTACCTGGGTGAATTGATTTATGAAGGCGGGAATTTGCAATCCGTGCAAATGGGTGAGGGGCGCGTGCTGCCGGATGGGGCAGGGTGGGAGTATCAATATTATTTGAAAGATCATTTGGGCAATGTGCACGTTACCTTTACTACTAAAACGCAAACTACCAATACGGTAACAGCCGGATTTGAAACGGCCAATCAGACTACGGAAGCTACGAAGTTTAAGAACTATCCTTCGGCTTCGCACATCAATGTGGTGGCGAGCAATGCGAACAGCGGCAGCAACAGCTTGTATTTGAATGGTGCAGCGAGCGGGCAAGTAGGCGTGGCGAAAGACTATGCCGTGATGCCGGGAGACGTGGTGCAGATACAAGCGTATGCCAAATACCTGGCACCTACCGGAACAGGTAGTAACCTTGCCAATTTTGCGCCCGCATTATTGTCCGCCTTTAACTTGGGCGCTCCGGCACCGGGGGAGACAGGGACAGCTTCTAGTGCGGTGCAGAGTTGGGGACAGTTGGAAGCGGGTGGCTACGGCAATGGCAGTACGAATAGCAGCACACCCAAAGTATTTGTGACGATCTTATTATTTGATCGCAACTACAATTTCCTGGATGTAGCGTATCAGCAGTTGGGAAGCTCGGGTGCGCAG
Organism: Flammeovirgaceae bacterium; assembly: GCA_021300095.1. Lineage (GTDB taxonomy): Bacteria > Bacteroidota > Bacteroidia > Cytophagales > Cyclobacteriaceae > ELB16-189. The sequence goes on from JAJTHV010000449.1 coordinate 8,185, forward strand.
ATGAACGCCAGTTATACGGTGAAAGAACTGGGATATGCGTATCTTTATGTGAGCAACGAACACGCTACGCAAGTGGATGTATATTTTGATGATGTGGTGATGAGCCACACCCCCGGGCAGATTGTAAGCGCTACGGATTATATGCCGTTTGGATTGGCTTTCAGAGCAGGTGAGCGGCAAGGGGCAACGGAGCAGAAGATGTTGTACAGTTCCAAAGAACTGCAAGACGAGCTGGTGCTGAACTGGTATGACTTCGGAGCACGGATGTACATGCCGGAGATTGGAAGATGGGGAAATGTAGACATACTATCTGAAGTTGATGTAAAAAGTAGTCCGTACGTATATGCAAATAATAATCCCCTGCGTTTTACTGATCCTACGGGGATGTCTGCCGAAGATGAGGTGGGTGGTGAGGTAAGTAGAACGACTGAAACGAATGCTGATGGGGGTGTTACAGTGAGTATTCATTATGATGATGATTGGCAACCTTTTACTCCTTCAGGCTTGGATATACTTGCGAATAGTATGGATGAAGATTGTTGTGGTAGTGAAAAAGGGCAAAAGGCACAAGTTAAACAAGATGCAACAAAAACTGAAAATACCGCTAGAAAACTCGAGGAATTGAGGCAAAGAAAAGAGCAAATTAAAGCATTAAAAAAATTACTTGATGCAGCAAAAGTATTTGATCTTGGAGAGTTAACGTATAAACTCTCTAAAGGTACTGATGCTACATTATTAAACTTTTTTAAAGGCGCAGGAAGAATTAAATCAGCATATGAAATAGTTGTTAAATACGAAGAAAATGACATTGGAGGTTTTCTCCTTGAATTAGCAAAGGCTGGTGTAACCTTAAGTGTATATGCGGATGGATTAGCAGTCATTGAATTAGGTACAACTGCAATTCAAATTCTTGGGGAAGCATCTATGCCAGAGTTTGCAGCAGATTTAGCTAATTCATCTAGGCAAGATTTTTTATGGGCAATGCGTTTCGAAGAAGGTCATTACCTCAGAAATTATTACTTGAATAGATCTATTGAGAAAGAGAAAGAAGTTCAGAGAATTGTGAATAAATTAATGTCTAACTAAATGTTAATTGTATGAGTAAGTTACTTACTATAATTTTACTATTTATAACTTTAAGTTGCAAAAATAATCGTGATTCAGAATCTTTTGAAAATTCAAATACCAATAGCCCTGCAAAACTATTAGCTCATCAAGCAGATTCTTTATACAAGAATAAAAGTTTTTATAGTGCATTAGTATTATATGAAAAATTGATTGTAATAGATTCACTTAATGGTGAATTTAATTTCAGGCTTGGTTATTGTTATGTTCAAAATAATGAACACTCAAAAGCGACCAAATACTATCATAAAACAATAAATTTGGATTATAGAAAATTTGAGTCTTATCGCAATTTAGGTTTGATATATGGCTTCGTTCTTAATGATAAAAAGAATGCAATTGATTGTTTCAATAAATGTCTTTCTATTAATCCAGATTCTAAAGAAATAAAAGACTTCTTGTTGGTACTTAAGAAAAATTCTGTAAATAATTTATGAGGATATATCAATCTTATTTCTATTTGTTGTATTGTACATTAAAAGAGTTTGGTAAAAATTCTATAGGCTATACGGATAATTCAAACGCTTTTAATGCTATAGTAGTTATGTCACTTTTCCCAACTTTTAATGTAATGGCATTACATATTACAAATGGATTGTATCAGCATTTGCTCTTTCTCAGTGGATTAATATTTCTGAATTACCTAATCTTAGTAGTAAATGAGAAATATCTATTAATCATCAAAAAATTTGATAATACCCCGATTAGCTCATATCTCAGAGTTTCTGGAATTGTTTATATGATTGTCTCAATTTTAGCAATACTTTATGTGATGGGTAATGTACCAGAAATGCTGATCAACAGTTAAATCATTGAATA
>JAJTHV010000143.1 GCA_021300095.1 Flammeovirgaceae bacterium
AAGCTTGGAGGCCTTCTCGAAGGCTTCCTTGAACGGGCCAAATTCGCGCTGGAGGGATTCAAGGCCATCCACATCCGTCACGGCAAAACGGATCTTGTCCTGCGCAACCGCAGGCAGGGCAGAGAGACCGGCAAGGCCGATCATGAGGGAGGCAGCAATCGTGCGGCGGTTCAACATTCAAGGCTCCTGTTGAGGGGGGCGGGTTTCAGGCGACCCGGCGCGCCGGCAGATCCCGTGCTGCGGCGGCCGAGATGAGGTGGGCATCGGTAAGGTAGACAAGCTCGCCATTGACGATGGTGGCGACGATCTCGATCCCGAAATCATTCACCCGCGCGAGGATGAGGTCAGCGCGTTTGCCAGGCTCGATTGTGCCGCGATCCTGAAGCCCGAGCGCGGCAGCAGGATTGGCGGAAATCAGACTCCAGACTTGCGCGAGCGTCGGCGTCTGGTTTCGCACCAGCGTGACAACCGCTTGCCGCATGGCGGGATAGAAGTAATCCGAGGCGAGGATCGAGCAGAGACCGCCCGCCACCATCTCGTGCGCATCAGGGCAACCCTTGTTCTGGCTGCCACCCCGGACAACGTTGGGAGCACCGAAAACGACATGTTCCCCGGCTTCGATCGCGTTGCGGGCGACCTCAACCGTTTTCGGGAATTCGGCGATGCGCGCCCCTATCTCACGATAAAAGGCACGGTCTGCCAGATCGCGGTCGTCGTGGGAGAGGATCGGCAAACCAGCGATTTCCGCGGCCTCCCCAATACGCGCCACGCTTGCGGGAACCTCGGCACGGCGGGCCATCACGCGCTCGACCAGCGTCAAGTAATCCGACGGGAGAAGCCCCGTTCGTTCGATCATCCGGCCAAGCTTAGTCGATTGGCGGCTGATGTTACGCTCGATGTCGTCCATATGATCGTTGAAGGCGAGCGCCGTGAGCCGACCACTCGCAATCCAATCGAGGATCAGCGGCTCGGCATCGAGATTGAAGATCTCATGCCGCAGATGAAACCGGTGATCCGCCGAGAGCGCATTCTCGAGCTCATCAAGACCTGCGAGCAGGTTGCGAGCGTTCTCGACGCTCCGCAGGCCCGGCTCCCATGAACAGGTCACGGCATGGCAGGCCGTCGTGATGCCATTGGCGACGAGCTGCCGATCGGTTTCGGCCAGAGCAAGCGGCAGGGGGAAATGAATGCCTGGCCTTGGCTCGAGCTGGCGCTCGAACGCGTCACCATGGATGTCGATGATACCCGGCAGCACCATCAAGCCGGTCGCGTCGAGGATCAGATCCGCTGGCGACGTCTCGGAAGACACGATCCGACCACCCCGGATGATGACCGGGCGCTGCTCGAAATCCGAGCCCGCAAGAACCTGTCCGTTCTGAATGTCGATCGCCACAGCTGCACTCCCTTGCCTGCTGGCGTTAGGGGACTGCCGTGACGAACGGATAACGCGAGAATGTCAGACCGATGACATGCGGGACCTTGTCGGTCCTGCCCTGAAATTGTGCCCGCGCTGCGGACAATCATGTCCGCTGTGGGTTTCGCCAGAATCGAGGACGACTTTGCGATACACTTGCACCTCCGGGCCAATCTTTTCTCTCGGTTTTCGAGGATGCGTAGAAGTCAAGAAGCGGGGCTACGTTGCTGCTCTATCTCATCGCATCACCACCGCTCCGCGGATCTGGTGCATGTCCCGATGCAGACATCGGGCACATTTCTTTATGACCTTCTTCACCTGTAATCATCACTTGAGCCTTGGGCGCTGCCCAGAAACGGCGAACATTCCAAGGTGCCCGCACAATGAGATCAGCAAGTGCAATGAGACGCAATGACCCGGCAGGCGCGCCGGCCAAAACATAGATTGTGAGAGAACTCACGACGCTTATGACGACAACGCGGCTCGCTGCGCGGCGGACGCCAGGTTCCCAGGCCGCGTAAAGGCATACAACGAAAATGGCCAGAAACCGGCCTCCGCGATGAATGAGCAGAACGCCCAGATCGCCAGCAGCCTCAACGCCATAAAGCGGCGTTATCAGGCCAGTTTGCGCGAGAACTGCCGCCGGCATCCCATGGACGAGCGCGAGGAGTATCCATGCTGCAATGAGCATCAGAAGATTGCTCGCGGCAACGGGATTGGCTCCTGGTGGCAGCCGCCACGGCCATTGCAGAACTGTCATGAACACCCGCTATCGCCCAGTCGTCATGTTGCACGGTCCTCGCCTCTCTGCCGCCGCGCTTTTCGCTGGCTTCAATGACCGCATCGTATTGGCGTTGGGGCTCACCCAGACCATCGGATACGGCACGCTCTACTATGCCTATGGCGTCTTGGCTCCAGCGATCTCTCGGGAATTTGGCGTTGGCATTGACTGGTTCTTTGGCGCGTTCACCGTCGGATTGCTATTGGGTGGGCTTGTAGCGCCAGTAGTCGGGCGAGAGCTCGACCGGCGCGGCGCGCGGCAGGTGATGAGCGTTGGGTCACTCGCCGCTGCGGGCGGCCTTGTTGCCTGCGCAATCGCGCCCAATATCTGGGTCTTCTCCATCGCGGTCGTGTTCATGGAGGCGGCTGCCTGCCTCGTTCTATACGAGGCGGCCTTTGCTGGCCTTACCCAGATCTATCGCCACGAGGCGCGGCGACGCATCACGCTGATCACGCTGATTGCCGGCTTCGCATCCACGATATTCTGGCCGCT
>JAJTHV010000165.1 GCA_021300095.1 Flammeovirgaceae bacterium
CAAGTTGACGGACTCGAATCATTCTTTCTTAGGAAATTAGAAAACGCATTCGTGGCCTTTCAAAAACGAATATTGAGCAATTTAAAGGAAACAGCGGAGCAACGCTATGAAGAATTCATTCGTCAATACCCCACTATTGAACAGCGTGTGAAGAATTTCCAGATTGCTTCTTACCTAGGCATTACGCCCGAAAGCCTCAGTCGCATTCGAAAAGCCCGTCAGTAAAGGGCTCATCTTACCATAGATCAACTTTTTTGATTTCGTACTTACCGTACATCAACTAGTTGAGCCAATCCAGCACCCTACCTTTGATGCATCAAATCGAAGGAAATGGAAACAAAAAACATCATCATGATTGCTCGCTGGAAAGTTCAGCCGCAACATTTACAAAAAGTACTGGACACACTACACGAGTTGGCCTGTATTAGCAGGCGCGAGCCTGGCAATGTAACCTACAACACCCATTGCGCTGCAGACGATCCAAACACCATTTGGCTGTACGAAATCTATCAAGATGAGCTGGCCGTACAAACACATCGCGAGTCGGCACATTTTCGAGAATTGGCACTTGACACCATTGTGCCGCTGCTAGCAGAACGCGAAGTGATTCGGGTACTACCACTGTCATAAGCGAGACGAAAAAATCAAAAATTAAATTTTATCAATTGTTCAACTATTAAATTTATATTCTATGTCAAAAAAAGTGTTGTTTATTGTTTCAAGCGCGGGCCAAATCGGACCCAAGAACAGAAAAACCGGAAATTATCTTCCAGAAGTTTCTCACCCTTATCATGAATTCGAACAAAAGAAGTATGTGATCGATTTTGCCAGTGTGCAAGGTGGTGAGCCTCCTATTGATGGTATGGAACTCACCGAAGATCCATTGAATGTTTCCTTCATTAATGGAAAAGGTCTTCGTGATATGAAGCAAAGTAAAAAAATCAGCGAGGCAAATGTAAAAGCATACGATGCCATCTTCGTTCCTGGAGGCCTAGGCCCAATGGTGGATATGCCCAATAATAAAGAAATCCAAAATGCCATTGCCGAAACGTATGATCGCGGAGCAATTGTAGGAGCTGTTTGTCACGGGCCTGCCTCTCTGTTAAACGTAAAACTAAAAGATGGCTCCAGCTTGATTGAAGGCAAAACCATTTCTGCCTTTAGCAATGCCGAAGAAGAAGGGTATGCAAAAGACGATGTGCCATTCTTGTTGGAAAGTGCCATCAAAGAAAAAGGAGCAAAGTTTGTTTCGGTTTCACCTTGGCAAGCCAACAGCATTACTGATGGTCGATTGGTAACGGGTCAAAATCCAGCTTCTGCCAAAGGTGTGGCAGAAAAGATGATAGCGCTTTTAAGTGCTAACTAAAACTAAAAGCCAAGCAACTCATTTTAAAAAAAGTAAATAAATAGTAGAGGCAATCACCCCAAAGTGATTGCCTTATTACTTTTGCTCATTTTTTTACTTCACACTTGCCAAAATTCCATAGGCACCATAGGCAATCATATAGCCCAATGAATATTCGGGGAATGTTTTTTCAAAATTCTTTTGAAGTTGTGCGTAGTCCGCTTTCGTAATATCACCACCAAGCGTGTTCACATATTCCTTGCTCAACCTTTGAGCAGTTTGCAAATAAGCTATTTGCTCGGGCACTACTTTAGAGAGTTGACCATGGTCACCGCGTCCACCGTACACTTCTGTATCTGCTTGATAGGTTGCTTTAAGAAATTTAAGTGTGTTGATCCAATTCTCGCCATTGTAAGTAGCCACGCCATTAATAATTGGGCCCTCTAACCAAGCATGAGTCTTGTGATGTACTAAGTCACCTATTACCAGTGCATTCGCACTACTTATAAACGCTACCGTTTGATTAATTGAAATGCCGCTCTTCTTTGTTTCGGTGAGAAGCACTTTGCCGCCATTGGCCAATGTAATGGAATAACTTTCATCGAAGGTAATGTCTGCCTTTGGCAAGGAAGGATAGGTTTCGTTGGTGAACATCTTTGCCACCTCTACAAAATAATACTTCTTATAGTTGTAAACGGCTTCCAAGTTATCGGCTGAAAGCTGAGACATGATCACCTTTGCACCAATCGCTTTAAACGAAGGGATTCCGTTAAACTTATCCGGATTGGGATGCGTGACAACCAAGTATTTGATGGGGTTGGCCGTTTTTGTTTTTAAAAAATCGATGGCCTTTTGGGCAAGAGCTGGTGTAAACTGGGCATCAAAGGCCACTACTTCTTTTCCATCATCATAAAAAATAGTTTTGGTGTTAAACCCGCTTCCATCACTTTCAAAAGTGTAGATGCTACCCTTTGTTTGAGCGTTAGTCAATGCAGTCGTCATAATAATAAAGAATAAAGTGGTTACGAATTGATTCATTGTTTTCATGTGTATGTAGTTAATTTTAGTTGCCGCGTGGAATCGCCAGGTAGATTATCATACTGTTGGGTGTAGAGCATATTAATGGCGAATTCATGTTGAAATGTTTTTAGTTGACGATGCAAAATTGGCTGGAATAAGGCGCCTGCGACAGGTAAAAAACAATGATGTTTGAGTAAATTAGCCCGATGAAAACGGTTTCTCTCTATCAAGAGTTTGATGTTTCGGTATATGAAGCCGAAACGTGGGAGTATGGCACCCATCGCCACAGCTTTTTTGAAATCGTTTACATACTATCTGGCAAAGGCACGCA
>JAJTHV010000213.1 GCA_021300095.1 Flammeovirgaceae bacterium
AGTTTAAAAAGAGCTTGTTCCGAAAGTTTTGAGCAGTACTAATTTGATTAAAAAGAATAACTCCAGCAGGTTGTATCATACAAACTACCCCTCTTATCTTAGCCAAAGCAAGCGCTTTAGGCAGAAAAAGTGGTCCAATATTTCCGTAAGTTATACTATTGTTCCATCCATATAAATTCGCCCAAGCTTGTGATGGTTTTGTAATAGTATTTTTACCCCAAGGAGCGTTACCCAATACTATGTCATAAGTTTCTGCATCTTCTTTAGTGCGGAAACCTTGCTTGTTTTCTGCAAAGAAATCAGAATCAAATAATCTTTTATTTCTCAATCTAGGGAATCGAACTTCTTCCAAATATCGCAATGGATCTATATTATCTATCATCGTCATATAAAGACTAAAAGATGCCACTCTAACAGCTTCTTTATCAATATCAATACCAAAAATATTCCTTTCAAGCAAAGTTCTTAAGACATCTACTGGGATTGGATCGTTATGATCTAATTTCCATCGATGAATTAACCTCTGAAAAACTTTTACCAAAAAAATACCAGAACCACACGCAGGATCTAGAATTTTGAGATTGCACCCTGTTTCATCCCAAGGGAGAACCCCATCTAAGATAAAATCGACAAGATATTCGGGTGTATAGTGAACACCTTTTCCTGCCTTTTTATTGACAAATTCTTCATAAATACTGCTAATGAAGTCAAGGGGAATGACATCAAAAGAATAAAACTTCCACAAGCATAGTTGTCCATCTAGCATCTTTAGATCGCCTCTGACGAAATCTGCAAGCTTTTTTAGATATCGGTTTCCTTCTACCCTAACTTTTTGTATTTCTGCTTGCCATTCAGATTCACGTTCTTCTTCTGTTTCACCTTTCCCAGGAAATAGATCACCATTAAACTTGTCATTCAGCCAACGAAAAAGACTGTAAGTATCACCAAAATCATCAAGAATCTCAGATAACTCTCTATAGGACTTAGATAGAACTCCTTGTAAATGTAAATCTTGCAAAATCCTCTCATTCAGAGCAGGTTCACCGTTGGAATCTTGTTTCTGAAATAGGAACTGAATAAAAATAATTCTTGCTAATAGGTCATGGATAGTTTCAACATCCAAACCATCTGTCACAAGCTGTTGTCGGACTTGCTTGAGATTGTCCAATAGCATTTGGTCAGCAGCGCCACTTCTTTTAAAGCGATTTTCATGATTTTGGAAAAACTGTCCAGAAACTAATTCAACCCATTGCAGAGCATTTACTGCTTGATCAGAAAGGTTAGCTTGTTCAGAAAGATGAGCCTTAGTTACGCTTGCAACCTCTGTAAGTTCTTCTTTTTCTGTAGGAGGTTCACAACACGACCAAACTCGAATTAAGCTAGGTTCTATTGTGATTAGCGATCGCGCCCGACTAAAGCTCCACGCTAGTCGATGAACTTCTTTAATTACTGCTGAAGAGATAGGTCTATTAAACTGGCAGACGATAGCAATCGGCGCTTCTGTTTCATCACCATCTGGGTTAGCTGCTAATACACTAACTTTTACACCTTTGGCATCTTTTGGGAATTCCCGCTTGATTTTCTCCCCGATTTTTTCTTTAGCCAATTGAGCATAAACCTTTGGACCAGATCCACTAGGTTCCCAGATCTGCTCAGGTTTTGGCCAATAAAGTTTTTTGTGAGCTAGTTCTAGCATCCCAGACTGCGACATAATTCCAAACCAATTGCACTCAAGATCAACTTAAATTAAATAATCAATGAGCTATTTCTTAAAAATTCAAGATTTAGTTTAGCTATCTAGATTAAAGCTATTTTACAAAGATAATATCACTTTAAATGTAAATTCTAATCAAATGTATTATAAACTTGTCAAAAGGTAATACATTAATGCTGCCCTTCAACTTATGGCTCTTATAGAAGGTTTTACACGAACAGAGACACTAGCTCTTACTGAAACTACATCAAATCGACTCCAGTATTTAGAGATGAAAGAGCTTGTAATACCTCAAAGGATTGGTAAGTCTCGAAAGCCTACTGTTATCTATACTTGGGAACAAATTCTGGAAATTCGGGCAATCAAGCACCTTCGGCAAGAAATATCACTTCAGACCGTCCGCAAAATAGTAGAATTTCTGAACAAAAGTGGATTTGACGATAATTTAAGGTGCAAACAGCTTGTTGTTGTAGATGATGAAGTATTTTGGATTCAGCAAGACTGGCAAGATTTTCCAGAAAAAATGCCTTCTGCGATGAAGGTTGGAGGTAGAAGTAACAAAGGTGTAGGGCAATATACTTTACTTGTATTGCCAGCACTGACAGAAATCGTTAATGAGGTTTGGGAAGCTGCTACAAAATCATCAGTTATTAATTTTGACAGTTTTAAACAAAGAGCAAAAGTTCAGTATACTCAAGAGATTATGATTTCATAAGGTGTAGTTAGTTGTTTTATTGAGCTTCCTAATAAACACTGATGCTGGTTTGAGCGTCTAACTCATCGCCGCCGCAAAATTGTCCAGACAACAATCGGTGTGTCGAGCAGAGATGTTACGGAATTGAAGGGCAGCAGGGTTTTGTGGTTAATATCGCATTGTGACAGCACTAACCAAATCTACAATATAGAGTTTTAGAGCTTTTGCATATGCCCTGAAGTCGCACCCTTATGCCATAGCTCTTGTCGCGATCGCGGGACTATACCAAGCATTCTTGCAACTGTTGTTGAAGTAATATTCCATCAAGATTCCTGCCAATGAGAACTAATTGATTGCCAGTAGGTTTTTGCCGATGATCGTAGGATAATTCATAACGCTTACCACTTAACTGAAAAATAAA
>JAJTHV010000186.1 GCA_021300095.1 Flammeovirgaceae bacterium
AGAAGTTGAAGTCAATGGCTAAGAAAAAGACAACAACGGAAATAGAGTTTCCATTTTACGTTTACCTGCGTGCATTCTACAATCAGGAACGCAAAAAGATTCTATCCTCTTACAATACATTAAGTCGCAAGTTCATAAGCTTCAACGATCCGGATAATCCATCTGCATTCCTAAGAAGGCCTCAATTTGAAGCATTGGAGATCTACATCTTCTTAAAAGAATTTTGCGAAAACAAACACTTGCACCAGATCTTTGAAGAATGGTACCATAAAGAAGGAAAGTTTGAAAATCGCCCAGATGCTGGCATATCAAAGACAGGTCAAACAAGTATATTCGGTCCTTTGGAAACTGCTGAGTCTGACGAAAAGAAAATATTCAAAGCTGTATTCGATCAGATCAAACTATTTGCCCAAAGCTATCCTAACTTTATTTTCGCGTTGACAATGGGCTTGGGAAAAACAGTATTGATGGCAACATCAATTTTCTACGAATTCCTTCTGGCTAACAAATTCCCTAAGTCAGAAAAATACTGTCATAACGCATTGGTTTTTGCCCCTGATAAGACAGTTCTTCAATCCCTCAAGGAAATTATAACCTTCGATAAGTCAAAAGTAATTCCTCCTGAATATGTTAACTGGCTGGAAACAAATCTGAAATTCTACTTTCTCGATGAAAGCGGTGATTCTTTAAACGCAATTGATCAATCAGATTTCAATATTGTAATATCAAACACTCAAAAGATAATTCTTAAGAAGCAGCACACAGAAAAAACACCGAGCCAGGAGTTATTTGAAGATTATTCAAAGTCGTATAAAGCAAAAAGCCTCAATAAAGATTTTGAAGACCTTTATGGTTTTGACATTGATACCGAGCAGGACCTTTTAACAAACCAACGTTTTGCAAAATTAACTCGACTAACTCAGTTAGGAATTTATGTAGATGAAGCTCACCACGTATTCGGCAGCCAATTAGCCGCAGATTTTGGTTTGAAAAATACAGCGACAAGTCTACGTGTAACCATTAACGAATTAGCGGCTAGCCTAAAAGAAGCTGGTACTTTAGTAGTTGGTTGTTACAACTATACAGGAACACCATATGTTGGTAACCGTCTTCTCCCAGAAGTAGTATACGCCTATGGCTTAACAGATGCTATTAATAATAAATACCTTAAGAAGGTCAAGATAAGTGACTTCACTAATGTCAAAAAACAAACTCGGGCATTTATTCGAACAGCAATAACAGAATTTTGGGACGCATACAATGGAAAACGGTATGAAGGATGCCTGCCTAAATTAGCTTTCTTCGCCTCTTCAATTGATGAATTGGAGAAAGAACTTCGCCCTGCTGTAGAGGATGTTCTTATTGAGCTGAACATCCCAACACACAAAATTCTTGTAAATGTCGGTGACCCAAAGCTCACCACAAACGATGATCTGCGTGAATTTAAAAATCTTGATACGCCAGGTTCCGAGAAGCAATTTATCCTACTTGTAAATAAAGGAAAAGAAGGATGGAACTGCCGTTCTTTGTTTGGAGTCGGTTTGCATCGAGAACCTAAATCAAAAATCTTTGTACTTCAGGCAACTATGCGTTGCCTTCGCCAGATCGGTGATCTTCAGGAAACTGGGATGGTATTCTTGTCAAAAGAAAACTTATCAACCCTAAACGATGAATTGAAAGAAAACTTCCGGTTATCTGTTGATGACCTTACAGGATCTGGTGATAAATCCGAAGTAATTGAAGTACGCTTAGTCCCACCTCCGGTGAAGATTAAATTGAAAAGAGTTAGTAAGCTTCACCAACTAAAGCCAAAAACATTAAAGTCCTCACTCGATCTCAATCTTGAAAGTATTGATCTTGAGAAGTACAAAATAATACGCTCAGAGAGAAAAATAACGGATCTATCAAAGAGGATAGGAGCAGAGCAAGATTTCACACATATAAAAGAGAATCGCGAATATTCTGATTTTACTTTGGTCGCTGAAGTTTCACGCTACTTAAACGAATCTCCCATAAGAATCAGTGAAATCCTAGAGACCTCAAAAGAGGGGATTGATAAAATTCTTGAACTGGTAAACGAGCACAACGAAATCCTTTACGACTGGGTGATACCAAAACTATTCGGTGAGCTCTACACAATAGAAGAGTATTCAAAAACAGAGCCGATCGAAATTGAACTGGTAAAAGAACCTAAGGACGGAAATTGTTATTACGTTAAGGCAAAGAAAGAATTAACAGCAAGTCTATCAGATCCAAACTATTCAAAGTTCGGAGACAAATCATTTCACCTGGATAATTATTGCTTTGATAGTAATCCTGAAAGTAAAATGTTCTGGACTTTACTTCAGGATGAGAAAATCGAAAAGGTATGGTTTACTGGAATGTTCACCCACGGTCAATCTGATTTTTTAATCAATTATATCGATCCTGAATCGCATACGGTAAGAAGTTACTACCCAGATTTCTTGGTAAAACTGAAGTCTGCTGATGGTTCAGATGAATATGTAATCCTTGAGGTAAAAGGTGATAACATGATTGAGGATTCAATTGTTAAGGCAAAATCAGAATATGCAACTCAACTCGCAGGTGCTAGCGGGATGAAGTATAGAATGATTCGTGGCACTGAGGCGATGGCAGGGAAGGGAATTTGATATATTGATAGAAGAATTATCTTCCAAAGGTTTCTAAGGCTTAGGTTTTAAAGTCTATAGCAGTATATGTTCTACTAGATTGGAAATTCTGCGGCGCCAGAAAATCAGAGTAATTATTCTGGCGAATCATCCAAAAAACCTTATTATCTTTCTATGAATCTATAAAATAATGATTGACACAGTCATCGATATAGCGGATTTGAGGATATCAGCGTTCCGTTTATATCAATTAAAAACGCCACCGTATGAGCGTTACTGGGCGATAGATGTTTCTGGAAATTACAGAATCTTCTTTATTTTTTCGAACGGAAAAGCAAGCAATCTCGAATAATTAGATACATATTAAAAATATGAATGCATTTATTCAACATAGTCCGCCGCATGCGGGGGAAATCCTTCAGGAATATTATTTAGAGCCCCTTGGCCTTTCCATTTCGGGTGCGGCCAAAAAACTTCTCATTACCCGACCAAACCTTTCTTCAATTGTAAATGGGAAAGCGGGCATATCACCACTTATGGCAGTGAAATTGTCAAAGGCATTTAATACTTCTCCTGAGTATTGGATGAATTTACAAGCAAGCCATGACCTATGGCAAGTAATATAAAAAGAAAAGAATACTATACGCGAGGTTGAACAGTTGGTATAAAAATTAAGGTTTCAAAAGACGATTGTTTTAATGGCATATAACAGATATCAAGTAGAGAGTGAAGAAATCCCGATTAGTCAGCTAAAGATTCCTTCTAGTGAAACCATTTTTTTTGCAGATTTGCATCTATTGTAATAAACTGCCTCTGACCAAGTAAAAGTGGTCACCGTGAGAGGAAAAAGCTGATCCGGCTTGACGGAAATTGCAGATTGGGGTTAAAATTCATAAAACAATTCGTTCACTAAAAAAGATAGTGGTATGATCAAAGAGAGCAAGAAGTCAAAAATCAAAACCCCCACACCCGAATTCCTAATATTGAGCGAAAGGCTACACGAGGCCACTAAGCTTAAAGCAAGTGGAAAGTATCGTGACCGAGATTTTGATAAATTGATAGATGCGCTCTGAGTAAAGATTCCGTCCTTCTGGGTTGTTTTTAATCTCTCTCCTACCGTTGTACCTGACTCCGCTACAGATACCTCCGCTACCAGTACCCGAGCTGCAAAACTTCTACTTTGTCAGGTGGCCGCGTGATTTTATCTATATGCATAAAAACTAACTAAAGCCTAACATTGATATCCAAATTTGTCCAAAACTATTAGAAATTAAGTGAGTATAAGTCTTTTCAGATTTAACGTCCTGTATTATTTGGACAAATACTAATGTGTAATACATCCCTATAAAAAATCCCCAAAAATCTAGTCCCAATCCTTATCGCTTATATTTGAAATTCTGCGGATCAGAATCAGTTTTTTCCGTCTTCAGGTGACCGCTAATATCTGCTTCCAATCAGTCGATTATGATTATTGCAAAAGCAGTGAAAAAAAGTAGTAGCCCTGCACGGAATCTCAATTTAAATTACATTAATAATGTAAAGTTTTTGAATCCAAAACCCT
>JAJTHV010000181.1 GCA_021300095.1 Flammeovirgaceae bacterium
AGTTCTTCAGCTAAAAGTTTGAAGTAGCGCAAATGTCTGAGTTCCATAGTTGATACTTAATAGTTATCAATGGCGGGTGAAGATTGTATTTCTGACATCAAAGATATTCCTTTTTATTTGCCTCAAAATAGTATGTTACACACCGGAAGCACAGTACTCCTTCTTTTTATTAGCTTATGTTGCGTTGGTCAAACCACATACGAGGTCAATGCTGGCTCAGCGCGAACGGGCATTGATGTGGTGCACAGCACTTCGCTAGACTCACTCAAGCGTTGGCCAGTGCTGTCACGAAACCTCGCTTCAGGTTTTTATGATAAAACTACCTCTTTATATTCGTTCAATAGCGTTGCGTACGCTTTTAAAAACGGTATAGGTATAGTATCAAATAATATTTACAATTCGCAGCGGTTTTATAGCGCATTGGGTTTACAATACACTTACAGTAGCCGTGATTGGTTTATTTATATCTACCTCACAAAAGAAATCAGTAGAAACAACTTTCACGACCACTTCGTTTTTATAGCGTGGCAACCCTCGATTTCGAAAGGCGTGCGCTTGTTATTCCAGAACGAATTAAATTTTACAATGAATGGGTCGCAAAATAACTTTACACTTGAACGCTTTAAGTTTGGGGTTAACTTACGCAACCATTGGCAAACAGGTGTGTTACTCGAAATTACTTCCGAGAAAGAGGATTTTCAAATCAACCACCCAAACATTGGTGTCTTTATTAAAAAACTGATATAAACAAATCAAAAACTATGAAATCATTTGATGACTTCCTGAAACTGCATCACCAATCACAACCCCTATTAATAGGAAATGTTTGGGATGTGAAAAGTGCCCAAGTCGTAGAGAAAGTTGGTTACAAGGCAATTGGGACTTCCAGTGCGGCAGTAGCTAATTCTTTTGGGTATGAGGATGGTGAGCAACTTCCGTTTGAATTGCTTATCCAACTTGCGAAACGTATTAATCAGGTAACCGAACTCCTCGTGTCGGTGGACATTGAAGGCGGGTTTAGTCGAAATGTGGAAGGCATTTGTCAGAACATTGAGCGATTGCATGACGTGGGCGTTGTAGGCATCAACATTGAAGATTCGTTGCCGGGCAACCCGCGTGTACTTCAAGAACTGGATAGTTTCCGAGGGATATTAGAAGAAATCGCTAATCACTTACAGAGAAAGAACATCAAGGTATTCATTAATGTACGAACCGATGGATTTATACAAGGCTTACCGAATGCACTATCTGAAACGATTCAACGAATACAAGAATACCAGACCACCGGAGTACATGGTATTTTTGTACCCTGCATTGTTAACCCGGATGATATCAAAGCGGTAGTGATGTCTACTAAATTGCCCATAAATGTAATGTGCATGCCGCAGTTACCCGCGTTTGGAGAACTGCAAAAATTAGGAGTGAAGCGTATTAGCAGCGGTAATTTTGTTCATCAGCATGTACTTAAAACGCTAGAGGAAATGATGATTGCTATTCAGAATGAACAGTCGTTTAAAACCTTGTTTTGAGGTGGACTTCTCTCCCACTCTACCAAAAAGCACTAAACAAAAAACTGCCGTGAAAGAAAAGAGAAGATAGGGCTAAAAGAAGTATTTTGATATTGTTACAAATATAGATGTGACAGCGAGTGTATCACCGTAGCTTTTCAAATTTTCCTTTGTCTGTAATTCTATATCTCTCGGTCGCCACGGTGAAAGAGTCTGTACCCTGAATGATATCCGTACTATCCTCATTTATTTTCATGGTCCAGGTGCTGTCAATGAATACGATATCCCGATTCGGGTAGATGGTCACCACATTTTTGGAAGTAAATCCCATGTCACCACCGGCCGTCTCGTAAACTAAATAGGAGTCAATTTCTTTCCCTGCTCTGTCAAAAATCAATACCTGCGGTGAGCCTGTGTCGTTCGGAACAATCCCGACAATTGCTACAAAGTCGCCCGTCTCAAATAGCTTTCCTAAGATTCCATACCCCGGAATTTTACTTCGTAGACTATCCAACAACTCTTGGTTAATTTTTAATCCTATTGGGGATTTATCGGAGTGGAATGTAACAGGAGTTTTGATTGTCGGGAGTTGGTCGATTAACTTAATCAATTCGCTCTTGTGCTCTAATCGTTGACCATTGCAACCCAATAAGATAAATAGCCCGAATATCAGTAATCGCATTTGCCTTTAATGTTCACTTTGAACATCAGCTTTCATATAACTTTCACTTCCCTTATCGAATCTCCCCAAGGTCAAACATCTAAAAAGAATGATCATTGAGAGTTCAAGATACCCAACACAAATTAATTGGGAAATGAAGGCAGGTAAATAATCTAAAGGTTAGGTGGTAAGTGTACTTAGTTGCAAACCACGTACAGCAGTTTAGAGTAACACAAACTACTGATAGCTGGGCAACACTAAACCCCTGCATGGCATATGTATTTTGTTGTAAGCCGTTTTCGTTTCCAACTTTATTTGTTAAACTCTATCTCTGAAATGTTTTGTGAGTCAAACGTGTTCATAGTATTTGAAGCTATGACGTCAAGTTTAAGTTGGAAACTCGGCACATTATATCCGTCAGCCAATTGCTGCAAGTTAAAGTCCATAGTGTCGTCACCCTTCTCATACATTGGATTTTGCAGGAAGCGACCAATACATTTACCATCAATGGCTTTTGAAAACCAATCTTTCCCATAGGCAATCTTTAAATAGTACCGTCCTTCTGGAATGTTTCGAATTCGGTAGGTTGACCCTCTATTTATAAAAACATATCTTATGCACCTGTCATTTTCAATGTTCATTACTTTAATAGCTACATCTGTCCCGCCACCAACATGGACTTCAAGGTAGTTATCGACAGTTCCCTTTTTTGGAGTGAAATTATAACATGAAGGTAAAAGCCCATTATCTATTTCAGTCTCTCTCCATCCATCTACGATTAATTTTTGTCTCTCTTGTTCAAGTTTTTCCTCAGGAGTTAATTCAGGTATAGAGTTTAATTTTGGTTTCTCATCAATGAAAGTACTATTCAAATCTCCGTCAGATGGGCGATTATATTGATTCGATGATGAGTTGTTATTTTGACTAATAAGGATAACGAGAAAAATCACAAGAGCTCCAACAATAGCCACACCCTTATATTTGTCCCAAAGACTCCAATATTTTTGTTCTTTATTCTCCTTATAAATTCGTTTTATAGTTTCGTTGTCTGAGCCCGTCAACTTTGCGAGTTTGGGGTGAATTTTGTCAACGTAAAAGAATGCATAAACTGGGTGTTTAGCAAAACCCAATGGTTTACAGCAGGCCAAAACGGTTTCGATTATTTTGATGTTTGTTTGCGTGTCTTTGCTTTGAATTAAGAACTCGACATTTTTGTCTGTCAGAAGGTCGTTGATTGAGTCAAATAAATTTCTTTGATTAATTCGACTTGCGTCAACTCCAATAATCTTCTTTTCAATTTCTTTGAAAATATTTAAAAAGGTCAAAGGAGTTACCTTTTCATAAGATGTCTGACTTGTTTGTTTTCTATCATTGTCGGACGTTGTCGTTCTTCTTGATTCGTAGTCATAAGATTTTCTTGAATCACTGTCCGATAGAATTTCATATGCCTCTGTAATTTGTTTGAATAAATTCTCTGATTGCTTATCTCCTTGATTTCTGTCAGGGTGATACTTTAAGGCAAGTTGTCGATATGCCTTTTTTATTTCGTCAGCAGTTGCTGTCGGTGGAACTCCCAAAAGTTTATAGTAGTCTTTCATGGTCTGTACTGTCCCGAAAATGGCTTACAACGTTTGTGTTTCTGCAGTGGTGCCTTTCCGAAGCCGCGTCCTGTCTCACTAAAAAAAAGCATTGAACGAAGATAAAACTTTAAATTAACCCGTCATGGCACCATTGCAGAAACATTTTGTTGGCAGTTGGTTTTCATTCTCCAATTTTCTTTACAAAACCATTTATGTCGTTCGGGGTAAAGTCAACTATGTATAAATTCTTACTTATTTGATTAAGCCTTTCAATATTTAGGTTTGCAGTCAAAATTATTTGTCGTTTTACTCGTCTGGCTACTTTTTTGTCACGTGCTAAGAAGTCCACCCTGACAAACAGCACTTCATATTTCATGTACAACGCAAGAATGTAAGCAAACGGTAAAAATAAGAAAGTCATTATTACAGGATGAACTAATGATTTCAAGTTTTGAATCGTAAATGTCTTTTGAAACTCAACCACTGTCTCGTAAATAATGTAGACTAAGAGTAAAAGTCCAACGATGGAAATGATATTTCGGAATATTCTCTCGACTGGTTCATATTTTTTATCGGTTTCAGAGTAGGCTTGGATAATTGAAATGAAAACGATAATTGGTACCAAAATCAATTCTGTCCAAAGGCCAAAGGTGTAGAAGTTTATAAGAAATTCAATTACAACAATCCATTTTATGCTGTCGATAATAATTTCTTTAAAGAATCGAAAATCTTTGGCTTCATTAACTTTGAAAAATGTCACAATAGCCACAGTGAAAAACCAGAAGGTTGTGTCCTTTGTCAGCGTTTTGTCCCAGAGTCCAATTAAATTTAAAAGATAAAGAGTTAGCAAAATGTAAGTTATCAGAATAACGAAGGCTCTAAATATGTGTTTGGAGAAGAAGGCCTTAAAGAGTCCGCCAATTGATTTGCGTACATTTTGTTTCAACGAAATCAAGAATACAAATACTATAATCCATATAAAGAGTGCTATCTCCCTTGTCGAAAATATGTCCGTTAGTCCTGTCAATTTGTTAGTCGAATTTGTCCCAGAAAACTTGCTGCCAACATTAATATCTGCGCATCTTTCGCCCTAAAACTTGCGTATACCCCCCAAACTTGCGCCTATTTCTCCTATATCTGCCAGCTCTTTCTATTATCAAATCTCACCAATCCTTCCCACACCTCCAAAAAAAGTCTTGTCGTAAAATCTCTACAAATCGTGTCATTTTTTCATGACAAGAAAGTTGTGGATTGTGTTAGCTTAAGCAGGAACCCTACAGTCAATTGTTAAATTTCGCTTCGAGAAGATTCCTCGTACCTCGGAAGGACAGGGCGGGTTACGAAACTTTACTATTTTCAACTGCCTACTACTATCGGCTACCCACTTAACACCTAGATACCGCATTCTTGCCACCGATTGCTTAACCGAACGCTGTGCGAGCCTCGCATAGAAGTTTGCAGGCATGAGCAGTCAATTGTGAGCCCTTACAACTTTGAGGCGAGAGATCGACAGTTAATGTCCATGACTCAGCTGTTAATGGCGAAGGCTCCGACCTTTAAGCCGAGGGCTCGGACCTTTATTCCGATGACTCGGACCTTTATTCCGAGGGCTCGGACCTTTATTCCGATTGCTCAGCCCTTTATTCCGAGGACTCAGCCCTTTATTCCGAGGACTCGGACCTTTATTCCGAGGGCTCGGACCTTTATTCCGA
>JAJTHV010000346.1 GCA_021300095.1 Flammeovirgaceae bacterium
AGTGGTTCGTGCACGGTACGAGATGAATCTTGACTGATGCGAAGTGGTTCGCGTACGGTACGAGATTACTTTTGGCGGATGCAAAGTGGTTCGCGGGATGTGCTCAAAAATGAAAAAGCCCTCGATAGAGGGCTTTTTGTGTAAATATTTTGTGAGAGAATTACAATCCGAAGGTAAATACCCAAGCACCATTGGTTTGCTCAGTTCTTCCTTGGTTAGTATACCCTGCACCATTAAATGTAAAACGAATTTCAAGCGTTGTTGTTGTAACTGTATAGGTCATGTCAAGTGGAGTAGGTGATGTGTCTCTCTTGATCATAGTCAAAGGATCCGTTCCAAACCTCCAGTCACTGCTTCCTTTCCAAACGCTTCCACTGGGTGGATTACCTGTTGTAGTATAGGCAAAAGAGGTAGCCCCTTTTGTTCCAGTGATCGTCAACTTAAATTGATCGGTGCCAGTTACTTTATAGAAAGACGCCATGGTCGCTCCATCCAAAGTTACAGCCGTTAACTTCCAGGTTTTGCTCAACTTAGTCAATTGTTGATCAGCGGGAGGCTCGGGTGTAGTTCCATCACCTCCACAGCTTGAAAATGTAAACAGGGCTCCTACGGCTACCATCAACACAAGTAATTTCAATGCTTTCATCAGATACTATTTTTGGTTTTTAATGATTTTCAATTCTGCTAATCTACTGATGGCTATTTTCATCAGTATCTGAAATTGACCTCTAAACTTACTAAAAGGAGTTTGTAAAAAAAAATGCGTTCGGCAGACTTAATTGTTGGTTAATGGCAGATTTGGAGGGGATGTAACCCTATTTGAAGGTCAAAATGTCGATTTTGCCAGCATCTGATGGGTATTCTCCTTCATCGTTGGAGGCAATAAGAATGGTGGTGGATCGCTGGATTTCAATTAATTGATCCCAATACCACTGAATGGATTTCTTATCGAGATTGGTGGTAGGTTCATCTAAAAATAAGGCATTGCACTCGGTGTGAAAGGCTAGGGAAAGTTTCAACCGCTGGCGCATGCCGGACGAAAAATTGGCGATGTGTTTGTCTTCGGAGCTTTTTAATCCGGTTAGTTCAATCACTTCCTCCACCGACTTGCCTTTCCTGATCTTCTTAAATTGAAAATGAAATTCTACCATTTCCCGTAAGGTAAACTCATCAATAAGATCCATGTAAGGGGTGGCAATGGCAATGGAAGTAAATACATCTTGCACCGCAAGAGGCTTGTCGCTTACCCAATGATTTACCTCGCCACCGGATGGCGGAAGCTGCCCCCACAATACTTGCAAAAGGGTTGATTTGCCGGAGCCGTTAGGCCCAGTGATGGCGTAAGTTTGTTTTGATTGAAACTTGTAAGAGAAGTTTCTGAAAATCCATTCTCGGTTGTATCGCTTGCTGAGATTGTTGGCTACAATCTTCATTCAAATGAGCCAATTCCGTTTGAGATTCCTTTCATAATGCCTCGCTCCGAAGCTTTAATGAAATTGAGAATGTAATCGCGCTCAGTGCTGGCGGGTAATTCTTTTTCTACCAAGTCAATCGCTTTGGCATTATTGAGTCCTTTCAAGAAGATGTAACGATATACTTCCTGAATTTCTGATATCTTATCCGAATCGAAACCTCTTCTGCGCAAGCCAATTGAATTGATTCCACAGTAGGTGAGGGGTTCGCGTGCGGCCTTGGTATAAGGCGGAACATCCTTGCGAACCAACGATCCTCCGGAAACCATCACGTGAGCACCTACCTTCACAAATTGATGCACCGCGCTTGATCCGCCAATAATGGCCCAGTCTTCAATCACTACGTGTCCTGCTACCTGCACGGCATTCACCAAAATACAATTGTTCCCGATGATGCAATCGTGGGCTACGTGTACGTACGCCATCAAAAGACAATTCTTGCCAATGACGGTTTTGAATTTATCATTCGTGCCGCGGCTGATGGTAACATACTCGCGAATGACTGTATTATCGCCAATGTGCGTTTCTGTTTTCTCTCCGGCAAACTTGAGGTCTTGCGGAATAGAAGATACAGAGGCTCCGGGGTAAATTTTTACATTCTTTCCGATGCGGCTACCTTCCCAGATGATGGCGTTTGGGCCTACCCAGGTTCCATCTCCAATCTCAACATCGCCTTTGATGGTAGCAAATGGTTCGATGATTACATTGTTTCCGATTTTTGCATCGGGGTGCACATTGGCCAGTGGATGGTAACTCATAAATCTTTTCTTACTATACTGGCCGTCATCGTGCCTTCACAAACAAGTGTATTTCCTACATACGCTCTACCCGACATCTTGGCAATGCCTCTGCGGATAGGAGCTAGTAAATCGCATTGAATCACCAACGTATCGCCTGGCAAAACCATTTTCCGAAAGCGGAATTCGTCAATTCCTAAGAAGTAAGTCCAGTAGTTTTCCGGATCAGGTACGGTGTTCAATACCAAAATACCACCGATCTGCGCCATGGCCTCTACCTGCAATACACCCGGCATCACTGGATTCAATGGAAAGTGTCCTTGAAAGAAATTTTCGTTCATGGTCACGTTTTTCACTCCCACTACACGCTCGTTATCCAAATAGATGATTTTGTCAATCAACAAGAATGGATAGCGGTGGGGAAGTGTTGAAATGATTTTGTTGATGTCCATCACCGGAGGTAATGATGGATTGTATTTCGGCACGCCTTTCTTGCCAGCCTCCTGCATTTGCTTTTTCAGCTTCTTCGCGAAAGCTACGTTTGCAGCGTGGCCCGGACGAGCCGCTAAGATTTGTGCTTTCAACGGTCTACCCGCCAACGCCAAATCTCCTATAATATCGAGTAGTTTATGTCGTGCAGGCTCATTGTTATAGCGCAGCTCCACATTATTCAAAATACCTTCTTTCTTAACCTCTACTTTTGGCTTGTTCAACATCTTGGCGATATTGTCCAATTCGTCCGGCTCTACCACACGATCCACAATTACAATCGCATTGTTCAAATCACCTCCTTTAATAAGGTTATTCTTATAGAGCATCTCCAGTTCGTGGAGGAAGCAAAACGTGCGGCACGAGGCAATCTCTTTTTCAAATTGTTGAATGCTGGTGATGGATGCATGCTGACTACCCAACACCGGTGAGTTATAGTCTACCATCACCGTCACGCGATAATCATCGAGTGGCAACGCAGCAATCTCAACATTGCGTGCAGCTTCTTTATAGAAAATAGAATCCTGGACTTCAAAGAAATCGCGTAAAGCGTTTTGATCTTCGGCACCGGCTTCCTTCAAAACATTCACAAATTGAATAGAGCTGCCATCCATAATGGGAGGCTCCGGTCCATCGATTTGAATCAGTACATTGTCTATTTCCAAGCCAACAAGGGCAGCCAATGTATGTTCAATCGTGCTGATGCGGGCACCACTTTCTTCAATGGTCGTTCCCCTGGAAACATCCACCACACGGTCGCAATCGGCATCCACGATAGGTGAACCAGGCAGGTCGATTCGTTGGAATTTGATACCGTGGTTTTGCTTGGCCGGAAGGAACGTCATGTTCGTTTGAACCCCCGTGTGAAGGCCCACACCAGAAATGGTGACCGATTTTTTTATAGTTTGCTGCTTGTGATTTAGCATTTTTTAAAAAGTGGGCAAATTTAACCCAGATTTAACACATATACCAAAAAAGCAACTTTTTTGAGGTACACCAAAAGCTAAAACAGTGATTTGAAGGCCAAAAGCGCTGATTATTCGTCTCGCGATGAGTCGGTCTCGGCAGGAATTTCAGTGGAAAGCACCTTTTTTTCTAATTCACGAAGGCGATCGTTTAAATCCGGCAGTCTTTTGAAGACCGCATACGACCGGAAATATTCCTTTATATCGAAGGCCGGGTAGCCCAAAATACGCTGACCTTCGTCTTTAATGGACTTCGAAATTCCGGCTTGTGCACCAATACTGGTGTTGTTAGCGATAACCAAGTGGCCAGCAATACCTACTTGCCCGGCTATCATGTTGTTTTCCCCGATTTTTGTCGATCCGGAAATACCTGCCTGAGCAGCTATTACCGTATTCTTGCCCACTTCCACATTGTGTGCAATTTGAATCAGGTTATCCAGTTTCACGCCTTCGCGGATGATGGTGGAATCTCCAAATAAAGTGGCGCAATCTATAACAGTGTTGGCCCCCACAGTTACCTTGTCTTCAATGATTACATTTCCCAGTTGCGGAATCGTTTTGTACGTGCCATCGGCCTGTGGAGCGAATCCAAAACCATCGCTGCCAATAACGGTGCCGGCATGAATCACACAATCATTTCCAATTTTTGTTCCGGCATACAATTTGACATTCGAATGCAGAATGGTGTTGTTGCCAATTACCACA
>JAJTHV010000207.1 GCA_021300095.1 Flammeovirgaceae bacterium
GCTCGGTAACGTTTCATGTTAGGATTCATTTGATTTATACTAATCTTGAAGTTGAGATGGGACTGATTAAAAGTAGAAAGGTAAAATACAGTTTACTTTTTCTAGTGATCTTGTGGGTTGCTCTTATTCCGGTCGTAGCTCAAACGATAGCGATTGAAACCAACGCCACCTCTCTCATCTTTCATGTTGCCTCCAACGGAGAGCTGCGCCAATCGTATTTCGGAGAAAAAATTCAACCAAGCGCTCAGAAACATATTTCGATATCTTCTTTTGCAGCGTACCCAACGTACGGTGGATATGAGGTGTATGAACCAGCCCTTCGCGTGGTACATGCGGATGGAAACCTGACGACTGAACTGGTGTATGTTAGTCATGAACAGCAACAAGTCAAGGACGGTGTAACGAGCACGCAAATTGTTCTAAAAGATAAATTCTATCCACTCACGGTCACCTTGCGCTACAAAACATACCGCGAGGAAGAAATCATTGAGCAGTGGATGGAAATTACACATCAGGAAAACAGCGACATAACACTTCATAACTTTTTCTCATCGCACCTTACGTTTCAACAATCCGCTTACTGGCTCACAAGTTTTTCAGGTAACTGGGCAAACGAAATGAACATGGAAGAAGTGAAACTCGAAGACGGAATGAAAGTGCTGGAGTCTAAACTTGGTGTGCGGTCGAATCAGTTTGGACATGCTGCTTTCTTGCTTTCGCTCAACGGCAAATCGGCAGAAGAGCATGGAACGGTTGTTGGCGGAACGCTGGCCTGGCCCGGAAGTTGGAAACTTTCCTTTGAAACCGATGCACAACACAATCTGAAAATCTTGGCTGGCATAAACCCATATGCATCTCAATACATCCTGAAGCCAAAAGAAAAATTCACCACACCGACATTTCTTTATACCCTGAGCACGAAAGGAAAAGGTGAAGTGACCAGACGCTTTCATGCGTGGGCGCGCAATCATAACGGCATTTACAAACCCGAGCGTCCTAGGTACACACTGCTCAATAATTGGGAGGCAACCTATTTTGATTTTAACGAACCCATTCTAAAACAAATCATAGGAGATGCATCCGAGATGGGGATTGATCTCTTTTTGTTGGATGATGGTTGGTTTGCCAACAAGTATCCCAGAGACCATGACCGATCGGGATTAGGAGACTGGGCCGTGAACAAAAAAAAACTACCGAATGGAATCGGTGAATTAATCAAAGAGTCCAAAAAGAAGAATGTCAAATTCGGAATTTGGATTGAACCGGAAATGGTAAACCCAAAAAGCGAATTATATGAAACCCATCCCGACTGGGTAATTTCTGCCGCGCACAGAGAAATTGACGTAAGCCGCAATCAATTGATTTTGGATTTATCCAATCCCAAAGTGCAGGATCATGTCTTTAGCGTTGTCGATCATTTATTGACACAAAATCCGGAAATCGCTTATTTGAAATGGGACTGTAACCGATATATAACCAACGCAGGATCATCCTATTTGCCCGCCAAGCAACAATCCCACTTATGGGTGAAGTATGTAGAAGGTTTGTTAGATGTTTTAAAGAGAGTTCGTGCCAAATATCCCGAAGTGTATCTCATGCTTTGCTCGGGTGGAGGAGGACGGATTGATTACGCCACCCTTCCTTACTTCGATGAATATTGGATCAGCGATAATACCGATGCACTTGATCGTATTTTTATTCAATGGGGTGCCACCCATTTCTTTCCACCCATTGGCTTGGCCAGTCATGTGTCGGTTGTGCCCAATCATAACACCCAACGCACAACTCCATTGAAGTTTCGATTTGATGTAGCAATGGCTGCAAAGCTGGGAATGGATTTGCAACCAAAGGACATGCCTGCTGAAGAAAAGTCGCTTTCCAAAGGAGCTATTCACGAATACGGCAAATTCAAACACATTATTCAAGATGGAGAATTGTATCGGTTACTTTCTCCATATGAAAGTAATCGGGTCGCATTAATGTATACTTTGCCCAATCAGCAAGAAGCGCTGGTTTTTTCTTATTTGAAGAAAAAAGAAATCTATGGAAACAACCAGGTTCTTCTTTTACATGGTTTGGATCCCAAGCGTAACTATAGGATTAAAGAAGTAAACAAGTTTGGCAAAGACCATTCATCCATTCAGCACCTTACCGATAAGTCGTTCACAGGTGAGTTTCTGATGATCTATGGAATACGGTTTACCATGTACAACGAATATGATAGTGTGGTTTTACAATTAGTAACTGAATAATTTATGGTCAGCCGATTTTTAGGGGGAGCTTTCGTATTCGGACTTTTGCTATCACCAGCGATTGCCAAAGCGCTCCCCGATACCTTCGAAGTTTTATCTCCCGATAAAAAAATGGAGGTTTTAATTTCAACCGCTAATCAATTGACCTATCAGTTGCGATATAAAGATGTTCTGATTATGGGTACATCACGTATCGGACTCCAATTGAGCGATAGACGACTTGGTGATTTACCGAAGGTCAAATCATTTCGTACGTCCAAGTATCAGGGTGCCATCCCATTACCTTATGGTAAATCCAGAAAGTTGACGGAATCCTATAATCAATTGGTGCTTCAATTGGAGGGAGATTATGAATTAGTCGTGCGCGCTTACAACGAAGGGATGGCCTATCGATTGCAGACTATTTTAAAAGATTCAGTGGTGATTCTGAACGAAGATGCGGAATTCAATCTGGAAGGCGCTTATGCGGTGGCGTTTCCGGAAACAAACGTGTTTACTTCGTGGGAGGTTCCATTTAAAAGCTATTCGAATGTAAATGCGATTGCCCAGTCAACAAAGGCAATTACACCTGTTTTGTTTACCAGTCAAAACACTTCGGTGGTCATTGCGGAATCGGATTTATTCGATTATCCCGGTATGTATCTTAAAAAGACGACATCCGGATTTCAAGGCACATGGGCACCGTATCCCAAACGCACCGAACTCGGCAGTTGGGGAAACTTTGTGTCAGTGGTGAAAGAGACCGAAAACAACATAGCAAAAACGATAGGCACGCGATCATTCCCCTGGCGTGTGATTATCGCAACAGACGATGACAAGTCGTTGTTGTCAAATGAGCTTGTCTATAAACTGGCTAGCCCATTGGCTATTCAAGATGCATCGTGGATTCGGCCGGGCAAGGCCACGTGGGAGTGGTGGCATGACGCTATGGTAGAGGATGCCGGCATTCCATCCGGAATGGACAATCGAAATACAGCGCTCTATAAACACTACATTGATTTTGCCGCTGCCAATAAATTGGAATACCTCATGCTGGATGCCGGGTGGTCAAACATTTTTGATCTATCCAAGATTCAAGAGAAAAATGATATTCATGAATTGATTCGCTATGGAAAGGAAAAACATGTAGACATTTTTTTATGGTGTGTGGCTACTACGTTGATGAGCGATTTAGATCGATACATGGCAATGTTGAGCGACTGGGGAGTAGCAGGAATCAAAGTCGATTTTTTTGATCGCGATGATCAGGAGGCCATCAGTTGGTATAAAAAAATTGCTGCTTCCGCGGCCAAGTATCAATTGATGGTCAACTTCCATGGTTGTAGTAAGCCCACCGGTTTAGAACGCGCCTTTCCGAACATCGTAAACTATGAGGCCGTGCGCGGTGCCGAGTCGAACAAATGGGATCGCACGGTTGATCCCGATCAAAACATGATGACGCTCTTTAGCCGAATGTTGGCTGGCCCACTCGATTATACCCCCGGTTCGATGCGCAATAAAACGCGCGAAACGTTTAAGCCTATTGATCCGGGATTGCCTTCAACACAAGGCACGCGTTGTCACGAGTTAGCGATGTATATTTTGTTTCATCAACCTTTTGCCATGCTGTGTGACTCACCTGCCGAATATCGAAAGTATCCGGATATCATGGAATTTCTATCTCTCGTGCCAACGGTCTTTGATGAAACAAAAGTAGTGCAGGCCAAGGCAAACGAGGTAGCGGTGATAGCAAAGCGCAGCGGCAATACGTGGTATTTAGGAGCCATGACTAATTGGACAGCCCGCGATATTACCATCGATTGTAGCTTTCTTCCGAAAGGAAAATGGAAGGCTGTTTTGTTTCAGGATGGGATGGATGCAGATGTGAATGCGCAAGCCTACGAGGTGACCACCCGAGTGGTGGACCAAAATTCTAAAATAAATCTGCGTTTGGCAAAGGGTGGAGGTGCGGTCATTCGCATGTATCGCAATTAAATGGTAATTCCAATGAAAGACATATACAATACGAAACGAACCAGTCAAATGAAGAAGTTGCTAACCACTCTATTTTTTGCTTTCATTCTGATGCCACTCTTGGCACAAGTGTATGAAGTAAAATCTCCCAATGGAAATCTATCATTTAAGCTGACGGTGGGGTCGGATTTGAAATATACAGTTACGCATGGCACCACGTCATTAATAACCCCCTCCGCAATAGCGCTCAGAGTAAATGGAGGAACGATGCTTGGATCAAATCCGGTTGTCAATAGTACACAGACTAATTCAGTCAACCAGACGATCACAAATTTGTATGGTAAGAACCGGATTCTGGAAGAAGTATATAATGAGCGCACCATCAACTTTAATGGGAACTATACCCTGATTGTCAGAGCGTATGATGAAGGTGTTGCGTATCGTTTTGTCACCTCGTTGACGGGGGAGATGATTGTGGACTTTGAGACTGCCACATTTAATCTGGCGGGAACCCCGGGAGTATTTTTTCCGGAAGCAGACGCTGCCATGACAACCTGGGAGCGATCGTACACCCGGTTTAATTCCATTAGTGATATTGCGGTCAACCGGTTTGCAGTAACACCAACGATGTTCTCATATCCGGCATCGGGTTTTCGCGTGTTGGTTGCAGAATCCGATGTATTCGATTATCCGGGCATGTATATCCAACGAACCTCTGCAGGCATGCAGGGTAAGTGGGCGGCCTATCCGAAGACGGTTGCTCCGGGAGATATTTATCAGGCACGTAAGGTGCTAGCGCGGGAAAACTACATTGCAAAAACGAAAGGCACGCGCGAGTTTCCGTGGCGGGTAGTAATCGTATCTTCAAAAGATAAAGATTTACTCACAAACCAACTCATTTATAAACTGGCTAAACCATCCGTCATTCAAGATGAATCATTTATCCTTCCGGGTAAATCTGCATGGGAGTGGTGGCATGATGCCATTTTAGAAACCACCACTATTCCTTCCGGAAAAACGAATCTGTCTTTTGAACTTTATAAGTATTATGTGGATTTCGCAGCGGAGTACAAGCTGGAATATATGACACTGGATGCGGGATGGAAAGAAGACTATCTCGCGCAACTTTGTCAATACGCTGCCTCGAAGGGTGTAAAAATTTTTGTTTGGGATTTTATCAATCTGGTAGTGGAAAATCCCAACCGCCTTGCCTTTTTAAAATCGTTTGGCATTGCAGGAGTCAAGATCGATTTTATTGACCGCGATGATCAAGTTGCCATCAACTGGCTAGAAGACATTGCAAAGCGTAGTGCTGAACTGGATCTCATGGTACTCCTTCATGGTTGTCCCAAGCCAACCGGTCTGGAGCGCACCTATCCGAATATTGTAAACTATGAGGCCATTCACGGAGCAGAGCAATCGAAATGGAATTCCACAGCCAATCCGGATTACCACCTCGAATTTCCTTTCATCCGTATGTTGGCCGGCCCGTTGGATTACACTCCGGGTTCCATGCGCAACGTGCACGTTTCTCAGTTTAATCCGATCGATCCCGGTATCCCCAATACGATGGGAACTCGTGCACACGAACTGGCCATGTATATTTTGTTTGACCAACCTTTGGGCTATTTGTGCGACTCACCCACGGAGTACCGAAAATTTACAGATGTGATGGGCTTTCTTTCCAAGGTGCCTACTACATGGGATGAGACCATTCCACTGGCAGCCGAGGTAGGCGAATATGCGGTCATTGCCAAGCGGAAGGGAGAAGAGTGGTATGTTGCTGCCATGACAAATGCCAAACCGCGTGTGGTAGAAATTGATTTCTCTTTTTTGCCGGAAGGCACTTTTTTTGCAGAGATTAACCGTGATAATGAATTTAGCGATGTGAATGCCAAAGTAATGACACGCGAATTAATCTCCGTTTCAAATACAACCAAGCGAACCATTCCTTTAGTGAAAGGAGGCGGTGTGGCAATGCGGATCAATAATCTGGTGACAAGTATCGAGGATGAGAAGAAATCTGCTTTTACGGTATTCACAGATCAGACACGTACCCGATTAACGATTCAATCGGATGATTATATGGATACCATTTATATTGTGGATGTGATGGGACGAGTACACCAAGTGATCTACACAAACAAAGATCAAAAGGAGGTGAGTACCGACATCTCCGGCTTGCCGGGTGGCCAACTCTATTTGGTTTACGGCAAAACAGCGGGCGGTCAGCGAGTGACGAAATTCATAAAGTAGATTAAGCCATAGAAAGGATTACCAGATCTGCGCACTCAATGTTATAGTAGATGAAGAGCGAAAAGCCCAATCCGTAGAAAAGCTTTGGGCTTTGCTTTTTAAACGCTTGAGTAAAAAGTGTGCAGAACCTACGGACAACCATTTCCAAGCAGTATAAAAATTACTTCCATGCCATTAGCCGGGTTTTTAACTTCATCTAATGGTAGTGCGAATTTTCAGTGCGTTTGTGTAAATTGCCTGAAGAATAGAATTACGAACAAGTTAAACAAATCAATCTGAGTGATTCCATTCATTGCACGTAGTGAGGATTGGATTTTTAATAACAAGTTGATGGCTGCACACCACAGGTAAACAATTAATAAACGTTTTATAAAATGAAAGCCACTCTAATAACATTGCTTTATATTTTCGCTGCAATGCTCCACGCGGTTGGGCAAGAATCGAACAACGAAAGATTTATTGCAGTAGAGCAGACAGCAACTTTTCCCGGTGGTATAAACAAGTTTTACGATCATATCTACAGTAATTTCAAGTATCCCAAAGATGTAAATAAAAGAAAAGTAACTGGAACCGCTTACATTGAGTTTTTTATCAATGAAGATGGTTCGATTGACAAAGATTCCATTCGAGCTGTACCTGTGTCAGAATTGGAAAAGAAATTGCCACCTCGGTTTAATGGTACGCAACATAAGATTATAGATGTGCCCGAATCATACAAGCAAGAAGCAATCCGAGTAATTTTAACAAGCCCACGGTGGAATCCAGGTACCATCAGAGGAATTCCAAACCGACAAAGGTTTACGCTTCCGTTAAAGTTTGGGAAGTAGTGAGGTTTAGCTACAGAAAATGAGTGTTGTCGAAGGTGTAATGAATTTTTACAGATGTACTATTTTAGAAATTACAGTACGGATGATTGAATGATGCTGCAATACTATCTTAGAAAGTGACCGAAGAACAAATTACCCTATTTTTTGAACGAATCAATAAATTGACAATTGATCATAAACCTTCATTTGGGCGAATGAAAGTGCAATGACAAATCATTTGATTAACGAAGATTGTACTTTTCGGTGATGGACTTACATATTTGGATGATGCAGCAGCGCTCAGGCTCCTGCAGTTTAAACTCGCGCCTTGCAGGTTCACACTTTCGTGTTGCCGGACTTATCTTTCACGTTGTAGGGGAACATCCAAGCCCGATACGTTTACACTTTTGCCTTGATCGGGAGTGCTGGCGCCTCAGGGGGTTACACTCTTGCGTTGAAGGAGCGCACTCAGGCACCGATACCATTACACTTTTGATTTGAAGGAATACGATGACGCCTCTAGGGTTTACACTTTCACGTTGAGGAACTACACTCTTGCGTTGAAGGAGAGCACTCAAGCACTGGTAGAATTACACTTTTGCGTTGAGGAACTGCACTTTCGGGTTGAGGGAGAGCACGCAGACACTGGAACGATTACACATTTGCGTTAGAGAAGAACCAGTTCGCTCCAGCCAAACGAAATGAGGCACCGGCTGAATGCTGACGAGCCCACGCAAGAGACTTCTGCAACTATTTTTTCATCACCGAAGGCTGTCGCTCGAAAAAATGCGAACATACGTGCCAATCGACTTACGGTTACAGTGCGCAGTAAATATATAGTTTCAAAAATGTGCTAAAAAAGCACAACTATGCCCATCCATGGGTGCGTACAATCACCATAACTTAAAAAAAACAGTTATGAGCCACGTAAAAAACTTGCAGTCTTTTGACAAGGTCATAGAGATCTGCACCGGGTTAGGAAAGAAGTACAATCCCGGACAACAAAAACTTCAGGTGAATGCAATGACCACCCAATTGAACATCGCGCAACAAGCATGGGAAGAGTTGAAGCAAGCACATAAGGCTTACGACAACGCCACCAACGCCCGCCTAGAAGGCTTTCAAGGCGTACGCTCACTCAGCAGCAGCGTGTATGGCATGCTGAAAGTGTGCGAAGCGAATCCACTTCTGTTGAGTGATGCGTTGAAGGCCAAGCGTAAGGTGTGGGGAGCGCGAATCACGAAGCCTCCGGAGGAGCCAGCGGAACCTACAGAAGCCGTAAAGAGGGCAGCGCGCAAATCGTACAGCAAGGGGTTTGCCGATGTAGCCGAGTACTTTGATGAACTGGTAAAAACAGTGGCATCCGAAAGCCGCTATAGCGCTAACGAACCACATCTGTCGTTGGAGGGCTTGAAGCAAAGAGTGATCGAGCTAAATGCGTTGAACAAGGCGGTGGCCGATGCGGAGGTTCTTTTGGATGAAGCACGTATCAAACGCAATCAGGTGTTCTACTTGGCAGCAGATAACATGGTGAGCACAGCCAATGCGGTGAAAACCTACGTGCGCATCATTTGCGGTTATCTCAGCCCAGAGCACGAGCAGATTCTAAAGTTGAACATCTATAAACCCAGCTTGTAATGCGACACACCGCTAATTGAAAAACCCCTGCACCATGTGTAGGGGTTTTTTTATGTTTTGGAGATGGAATGGTCGTTTCGAAATTTTTACAAGGGATCAGCAAATTACCACAAGCGGTGCTAATGACTAATGACGATACTCAAATCTGGCAATTCGTGGTTTTGTAGAGATTTTACGACAAGACTTTTTTTGCAGGTGTGGGAGGGATTGGTGAGATTTGTTAGACCCTATAGAAAGCAGATATACACAATAATAAAAGGGACATAGCACAATGGGGCTTTTAGACTTTATCTTCGGAAAGCAGACAAAAATTGAAAATGAATTTTTTGGGACAATGCTTTTTTTCGAAAACAAAAAAGATTCGCTTAAAAGTTATTTTGAGTGCAGACGACACTTTAGTCCTTCAGACAAAATGATAGAAATTGGTATTGATGGAGATGTAAGTGGTCCGACACAAAAACAAATTGACTTTTTCAAAAGCATTGAGGACAATTATTCGATAATAGTGAAGGCAATTTCACCTTTAATTGAAAACGAATTTGGAAACTGGAAAGAGGGTTTTAAATTAGATAACTTTCAAAAGGAATTTGAACCAGTTTACCTGCGACTTCCGAGATGTGAAAACAAGCCTATAGTTTGGGAAATTGCTTTTGAATCTGACCACGACAGAGATCATACGTTTACAATAACAATGTCTGACTTTGACGCAAAAGAAGTGTTAATTGATGGATAAATTGCCGGTGCTACCAGACGTTTGACCCCCAACTAGCGGTAGTTTGAGTTAATTTAAATCGCTGTCTTTGGTATTGCACCTAAGAACACTTAGCAATCGTCCGCTCGTGCCCACCTACTACCAAAACACCGCGATGGTTTCTTATCTTTGTAGACATATACATTAAATGAACTATATCATTTTTGACCTCGAAGCTACCTGCTGGGAGGGATTCGATAAAAGCCAAAACGAGACTATTGAAATTGGAGCACTCAAAGTCAATGACAACCGCGAGATCGTTTCTGAGTTTTCAAGCTTTATCAAACCATTAAAAAATCCCATCCTCAGCGACTTCTGTAAACAACTAACCTCCATTCAACAGGAAGATGTTGACCAAGCCCAACACTTTAATGAAGTGATTGAGAAATTTAAAGAATGGATTGATTGCGATTCGGGAGACTATTGGCTCTGCTCGTGGGGTTTTTATGATCGCAAACAATTTGAAAGTGATTGTGCTATCTTTCAATTGGATACTACTTGGTTGAACCGCCATATCAACATCAAACAACAACACGGCCAACTACGGAAACTGCCACGTGCTTTGGGCATGAGCAACGCTCTGGCGTTGGAAGGTATCAAATTGGAAGGCATCCATCACCGAGGAATAGACGATGCACGCAATATTGCCAAGATATTTATGAAGTATTTTGCGCAATGGAAATACATGATTCCACAAAATTGAGACGATAGAATGACAGACTTAGACGTTGCACTAATAATGGGTTCCGCCTTCCTTGGAATGATTCTGTGGTTTATAAAATCAATGGTTCATTTTGATTATTTAAAACAGGAGAAAGGAAAATTTGAAAAAGCGGAGTCATTCACCTATATAATGTTAAGACCCATTTACTTTTTCATCTATTTGCCTGAATCTTTTATGATCATGAACGTTCCTGTTCTTTGGAATTTAAGGACAAACCAACGCAGACTTCAAATGGGAATATTGTCCTATAGCGCAATCATACTCTGGACATTTTCGGTACTTTATGTAATCTTTCTTAAATAGTAGCACCATGCAAATTCTTTCCAGCGCAAGCGTCCCGCTTGTTCTCTTTAGAACCAACCTGAAATTTATTCTTAGCACAAATTTTCTCAAAGATTTATGAAGCCCTTCAGATCAATTTTGTGTAAGTTGACAGAAGAATGCCATGAGAACCGAAGAACAGTGTAAACCCAGCGAACGTTTTTTATTTGCCGAAGAATACTTTTCCGACAAAGCGATAGCGATTTGGCAATCAGAATGTGTAAAACGATGTACGGGTAAGCAAAAAGGAAAAGCGTATGACCGGTTTGTTCGTTGGACGCGTAGAGAAAATGAGATAGCGGTATTTATGCTATATGCCTATGCGGACTTTGATATACCTAAAAAGTTCGATGTGATATTCGATCTAGCCAACCCGAATGAGTTTCTGAAAATAGATTATCAACTCACACAAGCTGTCCATGAGGCTTGGTTTCCATTGGATAATGTAGGTCATGGACATAAGCATCTATGTATCTTTTCTTTTGAAGAATCCTTGCCGGATATGTTAAGGATGCTGCACAAAACCGATACTAATTGCTCAATCTCAAAATCGCCAAAAGATCAAAAAATGTTAGGTTTTTGTCATTCAAAAGATTTTGATGAGATCAAAGCTGGGATTGGAAAAGAACTCCTCCCCTAAATCCTCGCCTGATACGTGTACAATTGAAAATACCGTCCTTTCTTTTCGATCAGCTCTTCGTGTTTGCCGCGCTCAGCAATCTGGCCGTCTTCGATCACTAGAATCTGGTCTGCCTGGCGGATGGTGCTCAGGCGGTGGGCAATCACAAAGGTTGTTCGGCCTTGCATCAGTGTTTTCAAACTATCCTGAATAAAGCTTTCGCTTTCGGTGTCGAGGTTGGAGGTGGCTTCATCTAAAATGAGAATGCGCGGGTTCGCAAGGATGGCGCGTGCAATGGCTATGCGCTGGCGCTGACCGCCACTGAGTTTTACACCACGCTCACCAATCACCGTGTCGAGGCCCAGTTCAAAGCGATCGGTAAATTCATGCACGAAGGCCGCATGCACAGCGCTCTTCAATTCATTTTCAGTCGCGTGCGGGCGCGGGAATAAAATGTTTTCGCGGATGGTGCCTTCAAATAAAAAGTCGTCTTGCAACACCACACCCAACTGACTGCGGAAGCTGTCCAGCGAAACTTTGCTCATGTCAATCCCATCAATGGTAATCGTGCCGCTATCCGGATTCAGAAACGAAGCGGTCAGTCCGGCAATAGTAGTTTTGCCCGAGCCGGAAGTTCCCACGAGGGCCGTCACCGTGCCGTCCGGAGCTTTGAAGTCGATGTTCTTCAACACCGGCTTGCCCTCTTCATACGCAAACGATACGTTGTTAAATTCCATGTCACCCTTTATCGTGCCGATCTTCACCGTGCGTACGGTGCCATCATCTTCAATGGGCATATTCATCAACTCTTCCGTGCGATCCAATCCCGCAAAGGCTTCTGTCAACTGACTGCCAATGTTGCTCATCTGCACGATGGGTGCAATCATAAATACCATGAACATGGTGAACTGAAGGAATTCACCCGCGGTTAGATTGAAGTGACCGCTCAAACCCATAATGCCAACACTCGCCATACCCACTAAGAAGGTACCTGCGCTGGTTACAAAGCTGGTAGAAGTCAAGCTCTTTTTTACATTTTTAAACAATAGTTCAACACCGCGTTCAAAAACTTTGATCTCCTGAGGTTCGGCATTAAATCCTTTGATCACCCGCACCCCGTTGAGTGTTTCGGTTAAGCGGCCCGTTACTTCGGCTGTAATTTTTCCGCGTTCACGAAACACGGGGCGGATGATGGAAAATGCTTTGAGTGTGATCACGCCAAAGATGGACATAGGCAATAACACAAAGAGTGTCATCTTCGCATTAATGTTGATGAGTACAACAACAGAAATCAGCGCAGTCAGCACACCACCTATCAACTGCACTAAACCAGTTCCTACCAAATTGCGCACGCCTTCCACATCGTTCATCACACGCGATACCAGCGCCCCGGATTTCTGATTGTCAAAAAAGCGGATGGGCAGGCGAAGCAAATGTTTTTGTACGCGCGAGCGCAGAACCGAAATCAGGTGCTGTGCTTCCACGCTTAATATTTGAGTTAGTAAAAATGAAGTAACAGTCTGAATTAAAATGGCTATGGATACAACGATTAGCAGCATAGGTAATTTATCCATCTGGTGGTTCACCAAAATGTCATCCATAAACGATTTGGTAGACCATGGCGGCACAATGCCGGCTGCACTTCGTATAAGAATGAGAATCAGTCCAATGAAGAGCAACTTTCTGCGGGGCCATACAATGGTTTTGAAGACATGGCCTATGGTAACTTTGTTTTTGGGCGCGGAAGCGGGTTTTGACATAATAAGTGGAGAATCAGATCGATTAACTTCAATGACGCAAAGTAAGTTCCTTTTAGTCTACAGGCTAAATAAGGATGTAAATATCAGAAATCGAATGCATAAACAGATTCGGTATTTATTCGACTGAAAACCTTAAAATTTTGCCTTTCATATCGATTTCTTAAACTAACTTTGAGCTCCCTTGTTAAAAGCAGGTATGGATCAACAGCATCTCCAAGCTTACTACCCGATTGCCCTCATGTTTTTGGTCGCGCTAAGTTTTGTGGTGGTGACCATGGTTGCTACGCATCTTCTGGGGCCCAAGCGCAAAAGCCAGATTAAGTCCGATTCATTTGAGTGTGGTATCGAGCCGGTGGGCAACGCGCGTGTTCCCTTTTCCATCAAATATTTCTTGGTGGCCATTTTATTTGTTCTTTTTGATGTGGAAGTCATTTTCATGTATCCGTGGGCGGTGATGTTCAAAGAGTTAGGTGTGGAAGGATTCATTGAAATGATATTGTTCATATCTTTTTTGCTGGTGGGCTTGTTTTATATCATCAAACGCGGTGCGCTAAAGTGGGAATAGCATGGAGACAGTAAAACTGAATAATGTGTTGGTAAGCGAGAAACCCGATGGCATTGAAGGTGCAGGTTTTTTTGCCACCAGTTTAGATAAAGTAGTGGGTCTGGCCCGCAAAAATTCCATTTGGCCCTTGCCATTTGCTACCTCGTGCTGTGGCATCGAGTTCATGGCTACCATGGGTGCGCATTATGACTTAGCCCGTTTTGGTTCCGAGCGGTTGAGCTTCTCACCACGTCAGGCGGACTTGCTGATGGTGATGGGAACGATCGCGAAAAAGATGGGCCCCGTATTGCGTCAGGTGTATGAGCAGATGGCCGAACCGCGGTGGGTTTTGTCGGTAGGAGCGTGTGCTTCCAGCGGAGGCATATTTGATACCTACAGCGTATTGCAAGGCATCGACCGCATCATTCCGGTAGATGTGTACGTGCCAGGCTGCCCACCACGCCCTGAGCAAATCATCGATGGCATTTTAAAAATACAAGACCTCATTGGCAATGAGTCGCTGCGCAGAAGAAATTCTCCGGAATACAAAGCCATGCTGAATAAATATGGAATCGAGTAAGACAGACGCCATTATCAGCATCATCCGCCAGGAATTTGACAGTGAAATAGTTCACATTGAGCAACCGTATCAACTGCTCACCATCACCTTCAAGCCCGAGCGCATCATCGACATCATCCAATTTCTGTATTCGCACAGCGAATTGCAGTTTCAGTTTTTAACAACCTTATGCGGCATCCATTACCCCGATCAAAATCAAATCGCGGTGATGTATCAGCTCCACAACTTAAAAACCAACCAACGCATTCGACTCAAAATATTTTTATCAGCCGATCAGCCACAGGTTCCTACCCTTACGGGGATATTTTCGGCTGCGAATTGGATGGAGCGCGAAACGTACGACTTCTTTGGTGTGACTTTCACAGGTCACCCCAACCTGAAGCGGATTTTGAATGTAGAAGACATGATCTTTTTTCCTTTGCGGAAGGAATTCCCTTTGGAAGATCAGACGCGTGAAGATAAAAATGATGCCCTTTTTGGAAGATAAATGCGAGCCGAAGATTCCATATCACCGATAGTTCCACCCGAAGAGAAACAGTATTCGTATCTGAATCTCGGGCCTACGCACCCTGCCACACACGGCATTTTTCAAAACGTTTTGAAGATGGATGGCGAGGTAATCGTAGAAGCAGAATCCACCATCGGCTACATTCATCGCGCGTTTGAAAAACTGGCTGAACGCAGACCGTTCTATCAGATCACACCCATCACCGACCGTATGAATTACTGCTCTGCGCCCATCAACAACATTGGTTGGCACATGACAGTGGAAAAATTATTAGGCGTGGAAATTCCGAAGCGTGTGCAATACATGCGCGTGATCATCATGGAGTTGGCACGCATCACGGATCATTTAATTTGCAATGCCGTCATTGGTGTGGATACCGGAGCACTCACCGGATTTGTGTACATGTTTCAGCAACGCGAGCATGTGTACGAAATCTACGAGGAGATTTGTGGTGCTCGCCTCACAACAAACTTAGGCCGCATTGGCGGATTTGAAAGAGACTTCTCACCCAAAGCATGGGCGAAGATTGAAAAGTTTTTAAAAGAGTTTCCGGAAGTATTAAAGGAGTTTGAAAAGCTGTTGGTGCGTAATCGCATTTTCATGGATCGCACCATCGGTGTGGGTGGCATCACAGCCGAGCGTGCCTTGAACTATGGATTTACAGGTCCCAACTTACGAGCAGCCGGTGTCGATTACGATGTGCGGGTGATGAATCCGTATTCATCCTACGAAGATTTTAATTTCACCGTGCCGGTAGGTACCCAAGGCGATACGTATGATCGCTTCATGGTACGTCAGGCAGAAATGTGGCAGAGCCTGAGCATCATCCGTCAGGCCATTGATAAGATGCCGGCCGGACCATTCCATGCGGATGTGCCAGACTTTTATTTACCTCCGAAAGAGGAAGTATACAACAACATGGAGTCGCTCATCTATCACTTTAAAATTGTGATGGGCGAAACCGATGTTCCGAAAGGAGAAGTATATCACAGTGTAGAAGGCGGCAATGGTGAATTGGGTTTTTACCTGATCAGCGATGGCGGACGCGCACCATTCCGGTTGCATTTCCGTAGACCGTGTTTTATTTATTATCAGGCATACACCGAAATGGTGAAAGGCTCGATGTTGTCCGATGCCATCCTCACCATGAGTAGTATGAATGTAATTGCCGGAGAGTTGGATGCGTAGTAAAAGTTTATAGTTAAGAGTTAGTAGTTAAAAGTTAATGGCGACAGAAAAAGAGACGATACGATTTTCAGACAGCTCACTTTCGCTTGCGAAAGAAATCATTGGCCGTTATCCGGAAGGAAAACAAAAGTCCGCATTGCTGCCGTTGCTTCACTTAGCGCAAAGCGAATTTGACGGATGGTTGAGTCCTGCGGTGATGGATTATGTAGCGTCTCTGTTGCAAATCAAACCGATTGAAGTGTATGAGGTAGCGACCTTCTACACGATGTTCAATTTAGAACCTGTTGGTAATCATTTGTTGGAAGTGTGCCGCACCGTCCCATGCTGGCTGCGTGGAGCGGAAGATATCGTGAAGCGCATCGAACAGAAGTTGAATATCAAAGTAGGAGAGACCACAGCCGATGGTAAGTTCACCTTGAAAACGGTGGAGTGTCTTGGCTCATGCGGCACTGCGCCTATGTTGCAGTGCGGTGCTACCTTCTTCGAAAACTTATCGGAAGAAAGTGTGGAAGTTCTGATCGAAAAATTAGCGAAGCAAAAGAGAAGTTCATATTTGAGGCCAACGGAAATTAATGTAGGATAAATGGGACGCCAGTTGCTATTAGAACATATTGCA
>JAJTHV010000058.1 GCA_021300095.1 Flammeovirgaceae bacterium
AAAAGTAGCCAAATTCTTTTACAGCTTTATGTGTTAAAATATTGGGGTAATGTTTCTTTACATAACCCCAGCCTTCATTTAATCCAGTGTGCTGAACGTGAAAAAAGTTTAAGTGAATATCCCTTACATACTTTTCAGCATTTTCACCGTAAAGGATGTTCGGTGGAACTTTAAATTCAGTCTCAAAAAATTGTTCGCCCTCTTTGTATCCTTCAATGTATGTTTTCAGGTATTCCCAGCCGTTTATTGTGGTTTCTGTTTGGGTGTCCATGTTTCGGGCTGGTAATTCCTTTGAGGTGAAAATAACAGCTAATTCAGGGGTATAAATTTTTACAGTGCCCGTTTCCGTATTTACATTTAAACAGCCGTTGTTTTCGATTTGGCTTTGAAAACTTTTGTATTCATGTTTGGTTTGTTCCTGTTCCTCAAAAAAGGTGGTAAGCCAAAACCTTGTATCTTTTTTCTTTTCCATTACAAGTCCAGTTTTATTTTGTCGGCTGCTTCACGTTTGGTTTGGCTAATAATCTTTGCGTAAACCTGCGTGGTTTTCAGGTCGCGATGTCCCAGCATTTTTGAAACCGTGTAAATATCTGTTCCCTTTGAAAGTTGCAGCGTTGCATAAGTATGCCTGAAACAATGAAAAGTAATGTCCTTTGTTATCCCTGCAAGCCCTATCCATTTTGCAAGGTGTTTGTTTTCGTATGCTGAATAAGCAAGCCCCTCAAATACTTGGTCGGTAGGTTCTTTGCGTTCACCCAGTAAGCCGTAAGCCTGTTCAGAAATCGGCATCATTTCAATGCCTTTTGTTTTTTGCTGTTTGTACTTTATAAAATACCCGTTTCCCTCAATGTATTCGAGTTCGCCCCAGATAAGGTTTTTAATATCTGAAAACCTCAACCCTGTGAGGGCTGAAAACAATGCTGCACGTTTTAATAAAGGGTTGTTACATTCTGTTCTTACTAGGTTATTCAGTTCCTCAATAGTTAAAAAGTTCCTTCGGGTTTCTGCCTGTTTAATAGGTTCAATTATTGTGTTTAGGTTGGTTTGTAAATACCCATCTTTATAGGCTTGCTTTAAAGTTGCTTTCACTTTATTGAAATAGGAAACGGCTGAATTTTTGGCAAGGGTTACTTTGTTGCTCTTATTGCTTTTGGTAGTGAGTAAATACTCTTTGAAATCATTACAAAACTTTTCGTTGAGGTCGGCAAACTTCAAATTTCCCTTAGTGAATGTTTCAAGGTAATTGTAGGCTGAAACCCAGTTATCGTGGTTGCTGGCTTTGCGTTTATCCGCAAGGCTTTTAAAATACTCAACAAAATTCTTTTCGCTCCTTTCTTTAATTTTTGATTGTTCCTTTTCATACCCAGTATAAATTTCGGGCTTGTTCAAATGGTTTTCACGTTTCTGCCTTATCTGTTCAGCAAGCTGTAAAGTTTCTTTGTTGTGCTGCTTATCAATCGGGTTCTTTGCTTTATCGTGGAGGTACATTTTCAAAAATTCCCTTCGGGTTGGTTCGCCTGTGATGGGGTGGGGTATAGCTGGGTAAAAGTCTAAATACAAACTTTGCCTTTTACCTGAAATTTTCTTTTCTCTTAACTTAACTTTAATTGCCATCGTGTTTATGAATTTGGTGTTTGACTCAAAAGTTTATCAATAACGGTTTTCGGAACGTACGCAAACCAGCCCTTTTTTATTTTGGGTATGCTGTTTCGTTTGATAAGGTTTTGTAAGGCTGTTTCTGAAATACTGTATTTGCTTTGTACTTCGGTAAGGTTGTAACATTCTGCAATATCAAATTGCTTTTGTTCGGCTTGCTTTTCGGGTTGAGGTGTTACGGTTCGGGGTTGCTCAAACAAAAGTTGTTCAAGGTCTGAACGTCTTATTATAGTTCGCTTACCTGCTTTGCCTGTAATCAGTTCGCCCCGTTCAATCAATCGGTAAACGGTTCGCCTACTAATTCCTATCAATTTACAGGTGTCTGCAATACTCAAAAAGGCTTTGGCTTTCAGTTGCTCAATAGGTTCGCTTTTTATGCGCTGGGTTTCCTTATTGCTTTGCTCAACCTTACCAGCCCTTTGTTTGGCTTTGTATGCTGCACTATTGCAACGGTGGGAACAGTATAGCGTGGTGGTGGTTCGGGCTGTGAACTCATTACCGCAATGCTGGCAAATTCTTTGTACCTGAAGGTTTGAACTCATATTTGTAGCTTATTGTGCCTTTATGTGTCTATGTGTGCCACGTTACCCCTTAAAAAATGGGTTGAGGTACAAAAATTCCTTTCAACCCACCATAAGGTACAATAAAGGTACAAATATTCGATTAATAAACAGATAGTAAACCATACTAAATAGCTACTTCATGGCATAAAAAAAGCCCTTTTAAGGGGCTTTATTGTCTTTTTATAGGCTGTTTGTTATTTCTTTGTTTTTGGCGGTTACTTTCCGATACAGAATTTAGAAAAAATATTCGCGAGCAAATCATCACTCGTTATTTGCCCGGTGATCTCTCCAAGGTAATGCAAGGACTGCCGGATGTCCATCGCTAAAAAATCACCTGTTACTCCATGATCCATTCCATGCAACACACGATCGAGCGCATCGTTGGTTTGAATCAAGTTCTGATAATGGCGCATGTTGGTTACCACCACATCGCCTTGTTTGATTTCTTTGATTTGAAAGAAAGACACAATCTTATCTTTTAATTGGGATAGATTGGTTTTCGCGGAAGCGGAGATCAGAATAAAATCATTCGGTAATTGTTCGATCACTTCTTTCTTCGCCTGATCGATCTTATTCCCAATTTTCAGGTAGGGGATACCCAACGATTGTAATTCTTTTTCCTGCCCGTGGATTTCTTCGAGAGAAGTCTGTGAGAGATCAAACAGATATAAAATGAGCGAGGCATTTTTCATGCGCTCGCGCGTTCGCTCTACGCCAATGGATTCCACTACATCCGCTGTTTCGCGCAAGCCGGCCGTATCCATAAAGCGAAAGTTGACCCCACCGATCACCACTTCATCTTCAATTACATCGCGCGTAGTACCTGGAATATCCGAAACAATGGCCTTCTCTTCGTTCAGCAATGCATTCAGCAACGTAGACTTTCCTGCATTGGGTTTTCCTGCTATGACGGTCGGTACTCCATTTTTAATCACATTACCTTGATCAAATGATTGAATGAGCGACTGTAAATAAACTTGTATCTGCTGAATTAACTTCTTGAGGTCTTCGCGTTTCGCAAACTCAACATCTTCTTCACCAAAGTCCAACTCCAATTCAATAAGAGATGCAAAATGAATCAACTCTTCACGCAGATGCTGAATCTCTTTCGAGAATCCACCGCGCATTTGATTGAGTGCCGCTTGTCGTGCATTGTCATTTTCTGCGTGAATCAAATCGGCCACTGCTTCCGCTTGTGCGAGATCAAAGCGTCCGTTAAAAAAAGCGCGTTGTGTAAACTCACCCGGCTTCGCCAATCGCGCGCCCTGTGCCATCAATAATTTGATAATTTCTTTGACGATCACCGGAGATCCGTGACACGAAATCTCAACCGAGTTTTCTTTGGTGAACGAGTGCGGCTCTTT
This sequence comes from Flammeovirgaceae bacterium, assembly GCA_021300095.1. GTDB lineage: Bacteria > Bacteroidota > Bacteroidia > Cytophagales > Cyclobacteriaceae > ELB16-189. The sequence continues at coordinate 3,584 of JAJTHV010000058.1, forward strand.
GAAGATCGCCACCATCACCTCATCAATTGTTCTTCCTTTTTCACCCAATCCACCTAAGTGCACCGTGTGTGTAGGTTGTTGCAATAAATTTTTTCCTTTAAAAACGCGTTGCGTTATATCAATAGCATTTTTGCCGGATAAGCGAATAACGGCAAGTGCGCTTATGCCCGGAGGTGTAGCGAGCGCGATGATGGTATCGTCAATGGAATTCAATACAAAGTAATTTTTGCAAAGGTAGAGAAAGTACTTTGTTTGACACGAATCAAAAAGTAATGACTAACGCACAATCAAAACCGGAATATCGACCCGATGCCGCACTGTGTCTACGGTAGTTCCAAAAATCAAATCTTTCGCCCACTTGTGCCCATGCGCACCCATTACCAGCAAGTCGGAGTTGAAGCGTGTCACGATTTCTGGAATGATCTGCTTGGGGTTTCCATAGCCAATTTCTACCTGAACTTGATATCCTTGTTGCTGTAATTGCTCTGCATAGTTCTTCAAGGCTGCCTTGTCGTCATCCGATTCACGATCCGCAATTTCACTTCCATACCAAATCGCGCCTGCGGTTTCTACAATGTGTACGAGTAGGTAGGTAGCTTCTTTGCCGCCTTGCGCTACCGCATTGCTGATGGACACCGAATCTACTTTACTGAAGTCGATGGTGATAGCTACCCTCTTATAGTTAGGTTTGACCAATGGCTCTAACACAGAAGCCGTCCCGTGGGGCGAACGTGCATTCTTTTCCATCCTGCGCTGATCAAATAATGGTTTGAAAGTGATGTAGAGTAAGAGTACACTTGTTCCCAAACAAATCGGAATGACCAACATCCAAATCATCCACTCGTTTTCACCGGCATTTGCCAACCAACCTTGAATTTCCTGAGTGACGAGTTTTACGTTGAGCGATACAATAATGAATGCAATAATCCATGCCGCAATTTTCACCCAAGGCTTAATGGCGAATACGCCCATCTTTTCTTTGTCACTGGTAAAGTGAATGAGGGGAATCACTGCGAAGCCCAATTGCAAACTCAACACCACCTGACTAAATACCAGCAGTTCACCGGTCTTGCCTTCGCCATACATAAGAATCACAACGTATGCCGGAATGATAGCAATCAGTCGGGTGATGAGCCTACGAAGCCACGGAGCGATGCGCAAATTCAAATATCCTTCCATCACCACTTGCCCAGCCAGTGTTCCTGTGATGGTAGAACTTTGTCCCGCAGCCACCAATGCCACACCAAACAAAATAGATGCCCACTTCGTGCCGGTGAGTGGTGCTAAGAATTTATACGAATCTTGAATATCGGATACTTCAAACATGCCGGCTCGAAAAAATGTAGAAGCGGCCAAAATGAGAATCGCTGCGTTGACGAAGAAGGCGGCATTTAAGGCAATGGCCGAATCAATAAAGTTGTATTTAATGGCCGACCAGATTCCTTTTTCGGAAGTATCAATTCTGCGGGTTTGCACGAGAGAAGAATGCAGGTAAAGATTGTGTGGCATCACCGTTGCGCCAATAATACCGATCGCGATGTACAACGCTTCGTCTGAAGGGATGGAAGGAATAAATCCTTTCGCCAGTTCGCCCATGTCGGGCTTGGCCCAAATCATCTCCATTAAAAACGAAACCCCGATAATCGCCACCAATGCAATGATAAATGCTTCAATCTTGCGCATGCCATAACTTTGCAACACTAATAATAGGAGGGTGTCGAGCACGGTCAGGGAAACTCCCCAAATCAGCGGCAAGCCAAAGAGCAGTTGCAAGCCAATAGCCATACCTAATACTTCGGCCAGGTCGCAGGCAGCAATGGCGATTTCGGCCAAGATCCACAAACAAAAATTGACGATGGGGTGATAGGAGCTGCGCGAGGCTTGTGCTAAATCAAGTTGGCGCACCACGCCCAGTCGGGCACTGAGACTTTGCAGCAACAACGCCATGAGGTTCGACATTAATAATACCCAAATCAGCGCATAGCCAAATTTGCTACCCCCGGCTATGTCGGTGGCCCAGTTTCCGGGGTCCATGTAACCAACACTGACCAGATAGGCCGGCCCTAAAAAGGCCAATAACTTGCGGATGCCCTTGCGATTGGTAGCATCGACCGAGGCATTTACTTCACTGAGCGATTTGCGGGAAGGGGTGTTCATAAAGTAACAAGAATGTTTTCAGAGACTTCTTTCGAAATAAAATAATGTTGTGATTCGATGGCGACTTGCAGACTGCCATCATACTCTTCTTTGGAGATGACCGTGAGTTTCTTTCCTGGTTTGGCACCAATCTTTTCCAGGTATTTAAGGAGGTTGGAGTCAGAATCTTTAACCGCTACGATGGTGCTTTCGCTGCCGGTAGCCAGGTTTTTTAGAGCCGTTTTTTCCAGTTTTTTGATTTTGCCTTGTGCGTTTGGAATAGGGTCTCCGTGCGGATCGACCTGAGGATAGCCCAGAAACTCATCGATCTTTTCGATCAATAAAGTAGACTTGATATGCTCCAGTTGCTCGGCCACCTCGTGTACTTCGTCCCATTTAAAGCCGAGCGTCTGCACCAGAAAAGTCTCCCAAAGGCGATGTTTCCGGATCACAGCCAGCGCCACCGACTTGCCTTTACCGGTGATTTTTACACCATAATATTTCTCATAGCTGATGAATTCTTTGGTCGAAAGTTTCTTAACCATGTCGGTTACGGAGGCCGCTTTGGTGTTCAGCGCTTCGGCCAGTTCGTTCGTCAGCACGGCTTTTTCTCCGGCATCGGAAAGGTGGTAAATCGACTTGAGGTAGTTCTCTTCGGCTAGACTGAGCATACAAAATCTTTGATGCCGAAAGCTACAAATTTAGACTCACCTAAAAAAATATTTAGACCTAATTGATTATTTCAAGAGCTTCTCAACCACCTCCAGAAGTTTGGGTTCCTCATCGGTCCAGGTCACTCCGGCTGGTGCCTGATCATAAAAATGAGACTCCTTCATAGCTCCTTGAATGAGGTCTAAATCGGGGTGAGAAAAGTTGACAACCACCGCTGCATGGTAGGGTTTGCACAACTCCACCCAGGGTTCGTAATCCTGCAAAAGGATGGGAAGCCGGCACCCCAAATATTCATACAATTTGGTCGGAATAGAGTTGGCTGTGTGTGGCGAGGGAGGGTAATAAATGATCCCAAAATCGGCTTCAGCAATGGCCTCAAAAATCTGAGAATGGGGCACCAATTCCTGTCCGCTTTTTAAGCCAATAAAGGGTTGGTTTTCGATGGCTTGAATGAGCCGATTGAACGTTTCGGGTTGGGCACAATACCCCACAATCATCAACTCGATTGCTTCATTTTTTTGGTGGAGTTGCTGTGCCAGTTCGATGGCCTGAAACACCCCGGTGCTCTCGGCCAAGGTTCCGGTGAACACCAGCCGGATTCTTCCGGGCTTTGGAGCACGCTGAAAGGAGGGGGGGACCCGAACTTTATTTTCGAGCACGGTAGATTTATTTTTCACGAAAGTGAGCTCTTTCAGGTACCCTTTTTCTGCCAAAAAATGATGGTGAAAAAAGGGCGAAAAGCATCGTTCTTTTAAACGGACAAACAGGGCCAGCGGCCATCGTAAAAACTTCGGAAAGGCATCGGTCAAAAGAATATTTCGGAAGTAATTCTCACGGATGTCGTAGATAATTAGGCTCCCAAAGAATATTCTGTTCAGAATACCAACTATCAGTAATTCATGGGAATTAACTATCACCATGTCAGGCTTTACTTGAATACACTTTCTGAGTATTTTGAGCGGAATCAGCGCCCTTGTCAAACTTAATCGGCTAAAAAATGGAAGAGGCAAAAGGGTGATACCTTCCTCCAAAGTTAATACCGAACGAGTCGGGAAACCGATGATAAAGACTTCGAATTTTTGGGTGTCAGCCAGCGACCTTCCCAGCTTTTCGAGCATGCGGGTGTCGTCCACCGGTTTGAGCACCGAGGCGATGACTATTCTCCGTTTTTTTATTTCTTGCATCGAACTTTAAAATTAGAACATAAAATGCAACTACAGGAACAAATCGAATTGGCTTGGTCGAACCGGGAATTGTTGAAAGAGGTGGACACACAAGAAGCAATTCGGGAGGTGGTGAGCCAACTGGACAAAGGGGTGCTGCGGGTGGCCGAACCGACCGGTGACGGATGGAAAGTAAACGAGTGGATTAAGAAGGCGGTGATCCTTTATTTCCCCATCCAACAGATGCAAACTATTGAAGTAGGCCCATTCGAATTTCACGATAAAATTGCCCTCAAAAAGGACTACCAAAAGTTGGGGGTCAGGGTGGTGCCGCATGCCATCGCCCGCTATGGTTCGTACCTCAGCAAAGGGGTAATTATGATGCCTTCTTATGTCAATATTGGTGCCTATGTGGATGAGGGCACGATGGTCGATACCTGGGCCACCGTGGGTAGTTGCGCACAAGTGGGCAAGCATGTACACTTGAGCGGGGGTGTGGGTTTGGGCGGTGTGCTGGAACCTGTTCAGGCAGCACCGGTAATCATTGAGGATAACGCGTTTATTGGCTCCCGTTGCATAATTGTAGAAGGAGTGCGAATCGGAAGAGAGGCCGTTTTGGGTGCCAATGTGGTGCTCACAGCCAGTTCTAAAATAATTGACGTAACCGGTTCTACGCCAGTAGAATACAAAAGTTATGTGCCTCCTAGATCAGTCGTAATACCGGGTACTATTCCCAAAAAGTTTGCGGCAGGCGAATACCAGGTGCCTTGTGCCCTGATTATTGGCACACGCAAGGAAAGTACGGACAAAAAGACCTCTTTAAATGATGCTTTGCGCGAAAACGGGGTTTCTGTATAGTATGGCACGGGCTTTGTCTTAATGTACCAGAACTATTAAATTTGTTTATGCGCTACTTCATCGGTTTGGTTATTCTGGCATTTGCGAGTTTTGCTTTTAACCAAGATGACTCTGCTTTGAAGAGTCAATCGGCAATCACTACGGGTGAAAAGCTCGAATACCGCATGTATTTGGGCATTTTTACCGTTGGGAAAGGTATTACTACTGTGGATAAAGAGCTCTACACCCGCAACGACCGTCAATGTTTTAAGGTAGATGCTTTCATGGAAACATCCGGAATGGCTACCTGGATTTCGAAGGTGAACGACAACTGGGGGGCGTATGTGGATGCTCAGGAAATCGTGACACACGAATCGTATCGCAAGCTGCGTGAAGGAAAGTACAAGCTGGATGAAATGATTAAGTACGATCATCAGAAAGACAAAGCCTACGTGCAAGTAGCCGATAAATCTACCGGAAAGTTTGGCGAGCCTAAAGAATTTGTTACCCCCGATAATGTGCGCGACATCGTGGCTGGTTTCATGTATTTACGCATTATCGACTTTGCCAAGTACAAGGTAAAAGACACGCTTACCGTTTCCGGATTCTTTGAAGACACAGCCTACAAATTCAAGATTATCTATTTCGGCAAAGAAACGGTGGACACCGATTTAGGCAAATTCCCATGCTATAAGCTTGTGCCCATTATGCCTGATAACTCACTATTCCGTGGCGAGAATTCGGTTACAGCTTGGATATCGGCCGATGGCAATCAAATCCCTGTAAAGGTAGATGCGAAAATGTTTGTGGGCCATGCCGGAACGGAATTGGTGAGTTTCCGGGGTCTTCGAAACCAGGTGAAAATAATTCGATAAGCTTTATTGAGCGTTGAGCAATTCGGTCAACCGCTCGATGGTTACCGGCTTAATCACAAAGTCTTTCACTTCAGAAAATGCTCTGGCGCGGCTCATGTCACGAGGATCGATTGAAGAACTAACCATGTAGATAGGAAACTCCTTTGCCAGCTTGGTTTTGAGATTTTGGAAATCTTCCAAAAACATCCAACCGTCCACAATGGGCATATTGATATCCAAAAAGAGAAAATCAGGTAAATGATCCACAGAGGAGGCATTCTTTTCAAGGTATTGAATGGCCTCATTTCCATTTTCAAAGTGCAAAATCTCTTTGGCAAGGCTTGCCGATTCAATCAAACGGGTTGCCGTGAATTGAAAAATAGAATCGTCATCAACTAGCGCAACCAGGGGCATAGGGGAGTGTTACTAACCAAATTTAACAGTAAATGTGGTACCATTGTTTTCCTCGCTATAAATATTAATCTGCCCCCCCAAGGCTTCAATTTGGTTTTTAACCATAAAAAGACCGATTCCGTGGCTTTCAGGGTGATTATGAAAAGTTTTTCGCAGCTTAAAAATATGATGGCCGTACTTTTTCAAGTTAATGCCAAGCCCATTATCGCTGATGGTCAGCTGAATTCCACCTTCAATCAAGGTAGTTGAAAATTGAATTTCCGGCATTTTTTCTGGGTGACGATACTTCAGTGCATTACTCAGTAAATTGATTAGAATACTTTCCAGATAGATATTGGGGTAATGTATCTGTGGAGCCACTGCAAAATCAGAGGTGATGATGGCTTCGGTATTGCTAATCAGTACGCTGAGTTGCTGCTTTACATTTTCCAGCGCATCATCAAATCTGATCCATTGTCTTTCGATGTCTTTGTTTTGCTTGATTTTCAGAACTTCATTCAGTTCATGCAAATGACTCAGCATTTTGCTGCTTGATTCGTGCATCATTTTGATGAAACTTTTCTTTTCGTTTTCATCCCCGCTTTTTTCATAGAAGTCGAGTAAAGAAAGAATATTGCTAACTGGTGATCGCAGGTTGTGAGAGACAATCTGTGTAAACTCTTCCAATTGTTCATTTTTTGTTTTCAACGTATCGGCAATGGCGCTCAGCTTGGAGTTTTGTTCCAAAATCTTCTCTTCGCTTAGTTTTCGGTCGGTTATTTCTCTGCTGGCCAATACAATTGTATCGACTGTACCACCTTCGTTTACGATTGGATTGCCATTGGTTTCTAACCAGATATAGCCACCATTTGCTTTCTGGTAGCGAACCTCCGCTTTGACGGCTCTTCTTTCTACCACCAGTTGATTGAATTTACCGATGGCACCTTCCAAATCTTCGGCATGAACCAATGAAAAAATGGATGTGCCCACGTGATCGAGGTAGTTATCTCCCAGAATTTGCTTGGTTGACGGACTTAAATAGATAATTTTCCCTTGACTGTCTACCAGGTTGATAAACTCAAGCATGTGATCGGTGAGGGTGCGATAAAGTTGCTCGCTCTTTAATACAGACGCTTCAGCCTTTTTTTGTTCGGTGATATCTCTAAAACTCCAAACGCGCCCCACCACTTCACCATTTAAAATTTGTGGTTTTGAATAGCGGTGTAAAATGGTGCCATTACGCAGCTCCATAAAGTCATTACTTTCTGCAATAGGGGTAGCATAAAGCTCACGCACCCGGTCCAGAAATTTGTCAGGATCAACGATTTTGGTAATTGCCTTACTCAATAAAACCTCATCCGGCTGGTCCTTCGCTTCTTCTTCAGAAAAGCCAAATATTTCGAGAAACCGATGATTGTATATGCTGATTTTTCCGTCCGCATTGACTACCAGCAATCCATCCGCAGTGGAGTTAACCGCGGCTTGCAGCAGGGAATATGCCTGAGAAGCTTCAGATTCTTTGGGGTTATCCGGTCGGATTGGAGGGCTCATGTAACAGTTGCTATGCAAGTAAATTTACAATTATAATATTCTCGAAAAATTGTACTTTACCCAAAATATTACCTAACCCCAAAACAGTATGTTGAAAGAATTTAAAGCTTTTGTGATGCGAGGCAATGTGGTTGACCTTGCAATTGGAGTAATTATTGGTGGCGCATTCGGCACGATTGTAAACTCATTGGTAGCAGATATCATCACCCCAATTCTGCTCCAACCAGCACTTGAGGCTGCAGGAGCAGCTGATATTGCATCTTGGAAACCAGGAGGAATGCTTGTTGGCAAATTTATTGCCTCAGTAATCTCTTTTCTGGTGATCGCATTTGTTCTTTTTATCATTGTTAAAGGCATGAATGCCGCACAAAAGAAAGAAGATGCGAAGCCAGCTGCCCCGGCACCTATTCCGGATGACATAAAGCTGCTAACTGAAATCAGAGATTTACTAAAGAAATAATTATTTGAAGAAAAAGGAACGAGTCGCTACTCATTCCTTTTTCTTTATTTTTTGAATCGGTCAGAAACAATCAACTCTTTACTTCCTGCCGTGTACTTGTAAAAGCCATTGCCACTTTTCACTCCCTTGTGTCCGGCTTGAACCATATTGACAAGCAATGGGCAAGGCGCATATTTCGGATTTCCAAATCCATCGTGCAGTACGCGTAATATCGATAAACACACATCCAGACCAATAAAGTCGGCCAGTTGAAGTGGACCCATCGGATGGGCCATGCCTAATTTCATCACTGTATCAATTTCCTCCACTCCGGCCACCCCTTCATACAATGAGTAAATGGCTTCATTGATCATCGGCATCAAAATGCGATTCGCCACAAAGCCTGGATAGTCGTTTACTTCCACCGGAATTTTGCCCAATTTCTTCGAAAGCTCCATGATCGCCTGGGTGGTTTCATTGCTGGTATTATAGCCTCGAATGATTTCCACTAATTTCATGATAGGCACCGGATTCATAAAGTGCATGCCGATGACATGACCCGGACTTTTTGTAACGGATGCTATTTTAGTGATCGATATGGAAGATGTGTTCGAGGCCAGAATGGTTCCAGGCTTTGTATTCTCATCCAGATCTTTAAAGATTTTTAATTTCAAATCCAGGTTTTCAGTAGCTGCCTCCACTACCAATTCCACATCTTGCAAACCTTCTTTCATGAAGGTGGTGGTAGTTAGGTTGGCTAAAGTTTGGTTTTTGATTTCAGTGGTGATGGTTCCTTTTTCTACCTGACGTGAAAGGTTTTTATCAATTGTAGCTATCGCCTTTTTCAAGGCTTCTTCAGAAATATCGATGATGGAGACTTTAAAACCATTTTGAGCAAACACGTGTGCAATGCCGTTGCCCATGGTGCCAGAACCGATGACTGCTACTTTATTCATAATTGCCTATTTTTAAAATGTAAAGATATAGTTTCAGTGCTAGCCGAAAAATCGAGAGTTAAAAATTTGTCCACACGGTACTTGCGGTTTTACAAGCAAGGAGTTAGCGTTTTTATTTTTTTAGTGATGGCTGGGTTTATATTTCTGGAAATTGATTCAGGAGAAAAGATTAAACCCAGCATGTTTTTTTGGCCGATTTATTATGGTTACTTCCTTTATATCTGGTGGAAAATAAACCAACGTGTTTATCATGTTGAGTTTGACGATGCGTTTATGTATGTCGTGCAACCTACTCAAGATTTGTTAATTCCACTCGAAAACATTAAAGACATTAATTTGATTTCGATAGGAGGTGTTTATAAAGTAGAATTATATGCCAAAGAACTTTTTGGCGATATTTTTTACTTTAAACCTTCTCTTTTGTATCCTTTTAACCACAAAAAGAAAGAAGCGCTAGTTGATTTATTGTGGGGCAACATTGAAAAGGCAAAACGAAAAAAGCAAGACTTTCAACGAAACGCCCTCCATAGCTAAAAGAATCCAATATCGAGTCCCGGAACCAGCCTACTCAATCAACAC
>JAJTHV010000305.1 GCA_021300095.1 Flammeovirgaceae bacterium
CTTTCCGTGGACAAGCCCGGCACACAACAATAGCTTGGCATCAGGCGGGGGTTTGGTGCTCGTGGAGAATTTTGTAACTTTAATTCGGTTGGTGCAATGGGACGGGGCGCAGGTGGTTAATCCCCGCCCGATCGCCAAGCCCAAACGTTGGCTGCAACCGCGCGACAAATTACAATCAAACGATGAAGTACATTCCAACAATACTACTTGCAATACTATTTACAACTTGCAATCAAAATAAAAAGGACAGTGGAGTAAATTTTGTGGTAGCGGACAAAAAGGACACATTAAGTTATTTTTATTACAAGGGACACATGAAATATGAGTTCTACGACTCCATCGGAGCCGACAGTTTGTTTTCTGATAAAACAATTTTACCTAAAATTCCAGGGCAATTCAAATTCGGGATTAAAGACCGAGTTGGCAATCCGAATAGGTTTTTAATGTTCCGGCAAATTTCAAATTCTGAATTAAAGTTTCCTAAGGAATTTCAAGTTCCGTTTCTCGGAGAAGAACTCATAAGTAATTCCGACTATAATGTTGAATTGTTTGAAAACTACATTGACTCGACAGACATTCCTGTCCGCAAATACGAGACCTATGTCGCAATAGATAAGGCAACAAAGGACACAATTATATTTCAAGAGGTTAGCTATATAATTTACAAGAATTTCTTGCTGACAAGCTTTATGGTCTACGACAATTTGAAGACAAGAGAAGAAATGCGTTTGTTAATAGACGATGCGGGTGAAAAAATGAAGGAATCGGTCAAGGACAGGATAAATAAGGAGTAAATTTTATGTGTGGACTGCTTGCGGCAGCTGCCAACATTGTGTTTATGCCAGCTGCGGGTGACGTGTTTATTTGCAGTTTAGTTTTTATATTTCGTTTCGGCACGTGGGACGACACGCGGTTTCAAAAACCGCAGCCGTCATAAACACGGGTCATTGGTGGCAAGCCCTCGGTTCATCAAAATAGTTTAAATAAATGTTGACATCACAGATTTCAAAATATTCCGACAATTGTATTTTCAACAAATCAGCGGACAAGATTGATGTTGAGAGATGTGAGAAGGCTTTAGGGATTGAATTACCAAAAATATTAAAAGATCTACTATTGGAGTCTAACGGTATTCACGGAGAATATGGACTGAGACTCCTTTGGACTATAGACGAAATAATTGAAACTAATACGACATTCCGAACAAATTCGGACTTTAAAGAACTTTACATGCCGTTTGACAACTTGCTATTTTTTGCGGACGGTGGCAACGGTGACCAATTTTGCTTTTCAATTTTAAGCGGACAAGTTAGGCGCAACGACATTTTTGTTTGGAATCATGAGAACGACAGCAGAGAATGGGTAGCTCCTGACTTACTAAAATATTTTGAGTGGTGGCTATCGGGACAAATTGAAATATAGGACGGTCAGAGAATGGGCCAGCCACCAACAAAATGTTTCTTCAATGGTGCGGTGAGGTGTAGCCCAAAGTTTATATCTTCGTTCAACGCTTTGTGCCGGGGACAGGACGCGGCTTCGGAAGCGCACCACTGAAGAAACACAAACGTTGTGGGCAACCGCGCTGGATAATTTTGACTCATGGAGAAAATTATTAAACGACTGACTTCTTACTTAAAAAAGGACTGGGACATAAACGACTACCCGATAGAATTGTATCAGAACGAGAATGCTGGCGAGGACAATGTGAAGTACGGAGCGTTAATCAAAGGTTGGTCTGGAATGGTCGGACACGGTGAGACAAAGGAGAAAGCATTTGAAAACCTCAAAGAACATTTCAAACTGTTCAAGGACAATAACGAACTACCAAGACCAGGGACAAACGTTCCATTAAGGTTTGCACTGACAAGTGAACTTGAGAACTACGAAAATAAAGCAGTTGACTTCTTTGACAAAATCTTAAGACTAAATTACTACGACTGTTTTGTTTCAGATGAGAGTAGTTTGACGGACTTTGAATCATTAGAGGGAGACGACAACCCAGAGGACTTTAAAAGCAAAATAATAAAACGAGTGTCCGACAATTATGGTGTCGACATCTCGGACACGTACGACAAATATTTAACGGACGTGTTTGACAAAATAAAGAGAGCAGAGGAAGCGCGGCAGCCCACAACAGCATGTTTCTGCAATGGTGCCGTGACGAGTTAGTTTAAAGTTTTATCTTCGTTCAACGTTTAGTTTTCGTGGGACAGGACGCGGCTTCGAAAAGGCACCACTGCAGAAACACAAACGTTAGGTGCAAGGCGGTTCGGACAATTACGTTAAGAATTAATGAAAACATTTAGGACTACAAAAATGAAACTGGTTTACATTTTACTACTTCAGGGACTTATTTTGAGTTCATGCGAACAAGGTGACAAAAAAGAAAAAGCTGGAATTTATTATGACTCCTATCTGGAAGCAATTAAGCCCTACACAACTGGGACTGAGGAAATCTTAAAGGAAACGAAGCAAATAATTCAGCAAAGGATAAACTCCACAGGAGAAATAAAAGTAACACAGCAGGACAGCTTGAAAATCATGGGACTATTTAACGCCTTCAAATTACTGGCCGATGACACAAAATCTAAACTTAGCAAACTTGAGACATTTGACGACTTTGATTTAAAAAGCCCTGCATTAGATTATGTAGACAAGAGTTCAAAAGCTATTTCTGGATCTTACAAAGAGATCGTTTTTCCCTTTCAAGACAATAAAACACAAATGAGCCAAGAAAAACTTGAGTCATTGATAAGTAATTTTACTGAAGAGTTTCTACAAGCCAATAAAAACTTTAGTGATGTTCAAAGAAAATTTCTTAACAAATTTGGAATTCGCGCAAACAACTAAAAGTATGTTAACTAGACAACGACAGACTGTTGACGCTGGACGGCTCCATCTGACTTGGACCCGTAGGTCGACACAATTCGTTGGACAAATTCAACTTTCAACGGCAGACATAGACTCCTTTATATACAACGGTCTGACAGAACCGCCCAGCACCTAACAAAATGTTTGCGCAATGGTGGCGTGACGTCAAGGTATTAAGTACATTTATCCAACAACGTTTTCCCACGCGGACAGTGGCGGCTTCGAAAAGCCACCACTGCGCAAACACAAACGTTGTGTGCCAGGCGGGACACAGCTTCGAAACACAAAAATATATTCGCTTCGAGCGCATAGAACAACATGCGCAGCTATCTTACAAAGAGTACCGCAATACATGATTGCCTCTTACCTTGGTATTACTCCCGAAGCGTTAAGCCGATTGCGGAAAAAAATATGATTGCATTTATTGATCGAGATCAATAAATCCGTTGTAGAATAAGGCTACTTTGCATAACAATTTATTGTAATTATTTAGTAGGCGCTAAATGCTTTCACTAAAATACTTCTCTATGTTCAGAAATATGAAAGTGTCCATATTTATCCTCAGTAGCCTATTTGCATCTTATGGGTGCAACAGCAATAAGTCAACTAGAGATATCTATTTACAGGAGATTGCAAAAACAGAGGCCGATTTTAAACTTTCTATTACCAGCCATGGTGTAGCAGAAGCTTTTTTCTTGCATGCCGATAGCAATGCGGTAGTACTTAGGGCAAATGATTCTTTGATAAAAGGCAGGACCGCTATTCGTAATTATTACTCAAGTCCGCAGTTTAAAGACGCATCTGTTAACTGGACACCAGATTTCATTGAGGTATCTGCAAGTGGCGACATGGCTTACAGCTATGGGAGATATGTTTGGCTACTAAAAGACTCTACTGGTAAAGAAAATGAGTACAAAGGCATATACCATACGATTTGGAAAAAACAAACTGACGGAAGCTGGAAATATATTTGGGATTAAATACAGTTCAAATAGATGTAACCAACAATAACTAAGTGAAAAAGCTATGAAAATGTTAATGATATTCTTTCTGGCGATTAATTGCGGAATAGTCAGCGGACAGACTCCTGAAAAAACACAAAAAGAGTCCATTAAAAAACTGAGCTGGCTTCTTGGCGAATGGTCAGGGACAGGTGTAGTTAACATGGGAGGAAAAAAAAATATCATTTTGTATTTGCGTGAATCTGTGAGGCCAAGTCTGGACAGCACAATTTACATAATAAACGGGCAAGGTTTTGAGAGAGACTCACTAACGAAAAAGGATGTTATGGTGCATGACGCTTTCGCAGTAGTTTCCTTTGACGAAAGACAAAACAGATTTCGGTGGAATGCATGGAGAATACCTGGCGGCACCTATGGTGACTTAGCAATCACGCTGGGTGACAAGAGCTTTGAATGGTCAACAAACGTACAAGGAGGGCAAACTCGATATAAAGCTCGCTTAAACGAGAAGGGACAATGGATAGAAGTTGGTGAATTTTCAAAAGATGGCATCAAATGGTTCGAGTTCATTACCTTGACCTTAGATAAAAAGTTAAAATAACTGAAGACAGTGTAAGTTGCCCACTTAAGAAAAAAGTGACTTTTTAGTCACTCAAAACTCTCAATTCGAATGATGAAATTAATTTTACTTTCAATTGCAACTTTAATAATTAATTTAGTTAGTGGACAAGATAAAAAAATTAAAGAAGCGTTAGACAACAAGCTACCCTACTCAGAAATTCCTGCGATTACAGAAAAATATACGGCAGGCAGTGTAGCCTCACGACTTCTCGATGGTCTTGGGTTTCGATTCTATTGGGCGACAGATGGGCTGAGAGACGAGGACTTAATTTTTAAGCCTGATAAAGAAACACGTTCGACAATTGAAATAATTGAACACATTTATGAAATGTC
>JAJTHV010000424.1 GCA_021300095.1 Flammeovirgaceae bacterium
AAACTGCTTTCGTAGATTTTATAATTGCTCGGTTTAGTTTTATAGATGTAACACCCCCACATGCGCTCAAACTATCTATTTCGCTTCATCGCTCTGTTGGCTTTGATCAGCGGCACAAACTTTTCAGTCAATGCCCAGAAACCGTGCTCATGCCCTGAATTTACACTTGACGTGCGTAAACGGTTTGATGAAAACAAAGTAGCCCAGAATTATGAAGTGGCCAGCGCTATTGCAGATGAATTCAAAAAATCGAATAGCTCTTGTTGCGAGGCTATCGGGTTTGCACTCGAAGCTTCACTTGCCAATGCGCGATCATTAACAAATGAAAGTCGCCTAGGTGCTCAGAGTGCCTTACGAATTCTTAAGGAAGAGTATCACCCCTATGCGTCCGTGGAGTGCAATCGTATTTTAGGAGTGTATTATAACCGACAAGGTAATCCGGACAGCTCCATTTATTTCTATTACAAGGCATTGGATTTAATTCGATTTGTAGAGGATCCCACCCAAAAATCCATGGTCTTCACTGGCATTGCCAGCGTGTTCATGAATCAAAAGCAATTTGAAAAAGGTATTTATTTTACCAAGAAGGCGCTGACCGTAGCGTTGGGAACGACCAACACTTCCTTGCTGGCACAAGCTTCGTCAAACTTAGCCATTGGCTATTTTTATTCGTATGATTCGACCGCATCTAAGAAGCCTTACTTAGATTCAGCTTATACCACAGCTTTGGAGGCGATGAAGTTTGCCCGGAAAGCAGGAGTGCCCGTCAATATTATAAAGAACTATATTACGCTGGGTGATGTGGCAACCAAGCGCAATAATTTCACGGAGGCATTACTCTACTCCGACACGCTGCTCACCTACATCACACCAAAGACCAACGCCAATGTGCGCTCGGCCTTCCGTAGCACATAAAGTGTTCTCTTTAGGAAAAAAACACCTATGAAGAACATTTTACAAGTTTTAATAACAGTGCTTTTGAGCGTGAGTGTGCTCAGCGCTGACGCTCAGCAGTGGAGTGATGTAGGGAATCCTGGATTTACGAATAATATTCTCACTTCTAATTTCTCCGGGCTTCAATACGCATCACGGATTGCCATGTATAATAATATTCCTTACATGGCTTATGTGAATACGAACTTTGATGTGGAGGTAATGAATTATACCGGAGGCAACTGGAGTTTGCTAGCCTCTCCTGGCGCTGGCGGTAATCCAACAACAACGCCTATCTCCAATGTTCATATTGCATTTGATGCTACCGGAAATTTGTATCTGGCCTACATGCAAGTTTCAATAATCTATGTTAAAAAATTTAATGGAACTATATGGTCAACGGTTGGTGGCGGTCCTGTCATTTCAAATTTCTTAGCAGGATTAGCAATTGACCCGGTATCGAACAATCCATTTGTGGCAACCATTAATAATGGAGGCACTGCTAAAGTCACGGTTAGAAAATTTAATGGCACAAGTTGGGTGGACGTTGGATTGCCTAATTTTTCACCGGTAACGAACCGCGTAAGATTTACTATTTCACCTTCTGGCGTTCCTTATATAACCCTTCGGGACGGAACATCGGGGACTTCGTTTTCTGTTTTTAAATTTGATGGAGCAAACTGGGTTGCAGTTGGAATTTCAGGAATTGGGTTGTTGGGTAACCCAGTTGATTTCACTGACATTGCTGTCGATGGCAGTGGAGTACCGTATATAGTAAGTTTGAATGGAACGAATAACAAGGCCAGCGTACTTAGATATGTTAGTGCCAACTGGTTTACCGTTGGTCAGGCGGACTTTAGTGCCGGGGCTGCCCTTCAACCGAATTTAAAATTTGATAATGCCGGAGTGTTGCATATTGTTTATCAAGATGGCGGCAATGGCAACAAAGCTACTGTGATGAAGTTCAACGGCACCAACTGGGTGGCTGTGGGAAACGCAGGACTCTCCGGTGGCGGTGTGTATTTTCCTACATTAGCCTTTAACTCCAGCAATCTTCCGTACGTTGGTTTTCGCGATGCTTTGGATGCAGCGGCAAAATGCACAGTCTTGAAACTATGTACATCTACGACAGCGTCAATTACCTCAACCACACCTGCATCGCTTTGTGGATCTGGCACCCTCACTCTTTCAGCCGCTGGAACAGGCACATTTCGATGGTACAATGCAGCCACCAATGGCGCCTTTGTTGGCACAGGCTCATCATTTATCACACCCACACTAACCACAACAGCTACTTATTCTGTTGCGGCATACGATGCCAATGGTTGTTCCGCGGCACGAATTCCGGTTACCGCCACGGTTAACACAATTCCAACAATTATTGCTACTCAACCCGGTGGCACTTGCCAAGGCCTGTCTGCACCAATAGGTGCAACGGCTAGTGCCGGAACGATCAGTTGGTATACTACTCCAACAGGGGGAGTACCCTTTACTACTGGAGTGGCGAATGGAAGCGCAATCAATTCGCCTTTGGTAAACACAACCACTACTTTTTATGCCGAAGCTGTCAATAATGGATGCGCCAGTACAACTCGTTCTGCTGTTCAGGCCATTGTGCACCCAACCCCGCCAACCCCTACCGCTAATGGTGGTAGCAGATGTGGATCCGGCACAGTTTCTATTTCAGTAACAGCAAGTGCGGGTTCGGTTCAGTGGTTTGCTGCATCAACCGGTGGTTCGCCACTAGGCACAGGCACTAGTTTCACTACTCCATCATTAACAACCACCACAACCTATTATGCATTGTTAACAGGCATTGAAGGATGTCCGGCACTCACTCGAGTGCCAGTAGCTGCTATCATTAAAGCTATTCCCACCGTCACTTCCACCACTCCCGCTACACGATGTGGCACCGGCACTGTTACACTAACCGCTACACTCAGCGATGAAGGTGGCATCAACTGGTTTGCCGCTGCTAGTGGTGGAAGCGCAGTGGGCACCAACAGTTTTACTACGCCTTCACTCACTGCTACTACTACCTTCTTTGCCGAGGCGGTTGCGAATGGATGTTCATCATTAAGTCGCACCGCTGTAGTTGCAACCATTAAACCCGTTCCAACAATCACTTCACCGAACGTCTCACGTTGCGGACCGGGCACTGTAGCACTCACCGCTGCCAGCGATGGAGTGATGACTTGGTTTGCAGCGGCATCCGGTGGTAGTGCATTAACGACCGGTGGAAATTTTACCACGCCTTCATTAACTGCCACGACACCTTACTTCATTGAAGCCGCACTCAATGGATGTACTACCCTTACGCGTACTTCTGTTTCTGCTGTTGTTAATCCGATACCAGCACTTCCTACGATTACAGCCGACAATTCAAATGCATCAGCACCGGTTCTCACCTCGAGCAGCGGCAGCGGTAATCAATGGTTTCGAAATGACGTGAGCATCAGTGGAGCAACCGCCAATACATTTACCATTACACAAGAGGGTACTTACAAAGTGCAGGTAACTTTGCTGGGTTGCGTGGGCGCGATGTCTGCGGGGCAAGCATTTGTGATCACCGGAGCCGAAGGCTTCGAACCGAATCAGGTTCAACTTTATCCAAATCCGGCTGCGGATGAATTGGTGTTAAATCTTTCCGGCTTTGAACCGAAGAAGCCAGTTGGTATTGTGATTGTAGATTTATTAGGTCGCCAGGCGAAAGCAGTGGACGGTGTGGGCGGAGAAGAAGTGCGCATCGATATTCGTGAGATTACATCGGGCCAATACATTGCTGTGATGAAGCAAGGCAATCAACAGGTCGCTAAACTATTTGTCAAGAAACTCTAATCCTCCTTTTATGAAAAAGATATTCAATTTGATTTTCGTTTTTAGTTCAATGGTGTTGTTGGTTCACCTTACGGGATGTGGCGGAAGCAGCAGCGGCCCCGCGGCCAAAGAAGTGAACACACAAAAGTTGATTGCCAACACGTGGAAGCTAAGTACAGTCACGGTAGATGCAGTTGATAAAACGGTTCTCTATGCGGGATTGACTGTGAAGTTTACGGCTACGAGCTATACTTCCACCAGCGGTGGTGTTGTGTGGCCTGCAACCGGAACATGGTCGTTTACCGATGAAGCAGGCAAGATCATCAAGCGCAGCGACAATCAGGAAATCACCATCACCGAAATCAGCGACACCGCATTGAAGCTCACACTCACTCGCACACAAGGCTCCTACGGCCCCGACAGAATAGAATCGGTGGCAGGAGTGCATGTGTTTAGTTTGGTGAAGCAGTAGACGTGTTGCTGTTTTAGCGGCCACAAAAGTAAAGCACAGTTATACAACTGCAGTCCGGTCATTCATTTGATTGGTAAACTCGATAAGTGTAATTTGCTTTACTTTTTATTTATGGGGCTTATCGAATCGAAAATATTGGAGAAGTATGGAGCGGGTCGTATTCATCTGCATAAAGGTGCTGGTGTTTTTTATGAAGGCGAAGAGGCGCAATACTATTTTCAGATTGCCGAAGGCTCCGTTAAAATGATCACGCGCAGTGAAGAAGGGCAAGAATTTATTCAAGGTATTTTTTACAAAGGTGAGAGTTTTGGCGAACCACCCTTGCTCTGCAATTTTTTATACCCGAGCACTGCATTCACATTAGAGCACTGCACCATTTGGAAATTGCCGAAAGAACAATTCTATAATTTATTGAAAGATCATTTTGAAGTTCACCTGCGCATGGACCAAGTACTTTGCGATCGCCTTCGCTACAAAAATAAAATACTCACATCCATTGCGTTCGATTCTCCTGAGAAAAGAGTGTGGTGGTTGTTAAATTATTTGAAACAAAAATCCGGTAGTTCTTCTAGTTTTACCTATGAAATTCCACTTACACGTCAACAAATTGGCGACATGGTGGGCATGCGGGTGGAAACCATCATTCGAACCGTTAAGAAACTAGAAGAAGCAGAGAAAATCTGCCTTATCAATCACAAAATCTTTATTTAATTACCGCCTACCTGCTTAAGCTCTCACCTGCAGTCAATTTGCATTAGAGCGTGATTAAAGTCATACGTTTGATATGATTACAATCATAAGCGTTTTTTTGGGGATGTATTTCCTTTGATAATGTAATATCAACCCCAAACTATGAAAGGCATCTATCGAATAGCATGTGTAGCACTCCTATGGTCTTGTTCGCCCGATAAGCCCGTCAATCAGGAGCAACTTCCGGAACAAGAATCCGGCAAGTCGGCAGTGGAAGAAGTAATCGCCAATCCTACTAAAGGACTTGGTGCAGTAAAATCAGTTACACTCAAAACTCCGATTGAGTTAGATCGCGTCAATCGCGGTTTAGCAATTTATGAAATGAAGTGCGCTTCATGTCATAAACTTACTGATCAGCGCGTGGTAGGTCCCGGTTGGAAAGACATCACCAAGCGCAGACAACCTGAATGGATTATGAACATGATTACCAATGTCGATGTCATGCTTGAAAAAGATCCGGAAGCTCAAAAATTATTGGAGTTGTGCCTCATGCGCATGCCTAATCAAAATATGTCCATAGGCGATGCCCGCGATGTGTTGGAGTACATGCGGCAGAACGATGGAGAGAAATAACAATTCACTTTAACTAATAACTAAGAAAATGAAAAAGCACATAAAATCGGCCTTGTTGCTGCTCGTGGCAGTTAGTGCCGTGACATTCTATGCGTGCAAGCCTCAAGGCCCGCAAGCTGCGCTAACGGGCGATGCTGCCGCTAAAGTTTACGTAGCACCTGGCAAGTATGATGAATTCTACAATTTTGTTTCGGGTGGCTTCAACGGACAATTGTCAGTCTATGGAATTCCCTCTGGTCGTTTGTTTCGCATCATTCCCGTTTTCTCACAGTTTGCAGAGAATGGCTATGGCTACAGCGAAGAATCAAAACCTATGTTAATGACTTCGCATGGATTTGTGCCTTGGGATGATTTGCATCACCCTGCCTTATCAACAACCAATGGCGAACACGATGGCCGTTGGGCGTTTGTCAATGCCAATAATACACCACGAGTGGCGCGTGTCAATCTTAAAACATTTCGCACCGAAGAAATCATCGAGCTGCCCAACAGTGGAGGCAATCACTCATCACCATTCATAACTGAAAACACCGAATACGTGGTAGCGGGTACGCGCTTTAGCGTACCTATGGGTGATAAGTCGGATGTGTCCATCAGTACGTATAAAGAAAATTTCAAAGGCACCATCAGCTTTATAAAAGTAGATCCAACAACTGGTAAAATGAATATCAACTTTCAGTTGAAAACACCGGGAGTCAATTTCGATTTATCGCGTGCAGGCAAAGGCCCTTCACATGGTTGGTTCTTCTTTTCATGCTACAACACCGAACAAGCATACACTTTGTTGGAAGTAAATGCCACACAAAAAGATAAAGACTTTATCATGGCTGTGAATTGGAAAAAAGCCGAAGAGTACATCGCGCAAGGCAAAGGTGAAAAGGCCAAAGTCAACTATGCACACAATGTGTTAGATGAGAGTACGCACACCGCCACCAGCGAAATGCTGAAAGAAGTGTTGCAACTCGATCCTACTGTACTAAAAGACATCATCTATTTTATTCCTTGCCCTAAGTCACCACATGGTTGCGATACCGATCCTACGGGCGAGTACATCGTAGCTTCCGGAAAATTAGCAGCAATCATTCCCGTTTTCTCTTTCACCAAAATTCAAGCGGCCATTGCAGCAAAAGATTTTGAAGGCGAGTTTGCCGGCATTCCCGTAATCAAATACGAATCAGCACTGCATGGCGAAGTAAAGAAACCAGGCCTTGGCCCATTGCATACCGAGTTCGATGAGAAAGGTAACGCTTACACTTCATTCTTTGTGTCTTCTGAAATTGTGAAGTGGAATGTAAAAAGTCTTCAGGTGCTTGATCGAGTAGCCACCTACTATTCGATTGGCCACTTGTGCGTGCCCGGTGGCCCCACACGCAAGCCACATGGCAAGTATGTAATCGCATACAATAAAATCACGAAAGATCGCTACCTGCCTACCGGCCCGGAGTTGACACAGTCCGCACAATTATATGATATCTCCGGAGATAAAATGCAGTTACTGCTCGACTTCCCCACCACCGGAGAGCCACACTATGCAGAAGCCATTCCCGCTAATTTAATTGCGCCCAACTCCACAAAAATTTATAAAATAGAAGACAACCGCCATCCTTATGTTGCAAAAGGTGAAAAGGAAACAAAAGTAGAACGAAAAGGAAAAGAAGTGCACGTGTACATGACAGCCATCCGCTCGCACCTTACTCCCGACAATATCGAAGGAATAAAACTAGGCGATGTGGTTTACTTCCATGTAACCAATCTCGAACAAGATTGGGACGTACCCCACGGCTTTGCCGTAAAAGGTGCAGCCAATGCAGAGATTCTGATTATGCCGGGCGAAACACAAACATTGAAATGGATACCCGATGAAGTAGGGGTTGTTCCATTCTATTGTACCGATTTTTGTTCAGCACTGCACCAAGAGATGCAAGGATACGCACGCGTGTCACCCGCAGGCAGCCCTGTACCTCTTAAATTTTCTACAGGTGTAGTTGAAGAGACAGGCTCAAAGTAAGTTTCATAGTTTACAGGTTGAGTAAGGTTGCTCTGTATCTGCAAAGATCGGAGCACCTTTTACCAATCTCAGTTTCAACTCGCACCATCCTATCGTGAAGCCTCTTACCCGCATTCTGATTTTTATTTCAGCACTTTTGTTAGTGTCTGCCTACTTCGTTCCCCTCTGGCAAATACTCATGTGGGCACCGCAATACCCCGAGGGGCTCGAAATGAAAATTTGGATTAACACCCTTAGTGGCGATGTAAAAACCATTAGTGCACTCAATCACTACATCGGCATGAAAACCATTGAAGTAAGCATGTTTCCGGAATTTAAGTACATGATTTATTTAGTGGGCATAATGATTGGAATCGGTGCACTTACAGCCATCATCAATAAGCGATGGATGCTGATGATTTATTTGTCAACTATTTTACTCGCAGGTATAGGTGCATTAATTGATTTTTATCTCTGGGGCTACGACTATGGGCATAATCTTAACCCCGAAGCTCCAATCAAAATCGAAGGCATGTCTTATCAGCCACCTCTTATCGGAACGAAAGTACTACTTAACTTCACTGCCTTCTCCGGGCCGGACATTGGTGGTTGGATTTTTATAGGCGTTGGCATCTTGCTTTTCGCCTTGCTGATTTATGAATGGAAAGCAAACAAAATAAAATGAAGAGGCTCATTGTAGAAGAATATGATTTTTTTGGGCGTGCCCCCTCATGGCCTGCACACCAGCCGATGGCTTATTCGGGGTCGCGCTATTCGCTACAAGCCCCACAAAGTGCCACCACATTTACACATTCTGTCCTGGGGCTTTTTGCTTCTATCGCTCACGCAGCGCCCAGCACACGGTTCATCGGCAGCTATCTGATTCTTTTCTCCGTACTTGTTTCCTCCTGTTCTGTACAACCTGAACCCTTGCAGTATGGCAAAGACATTTGTCACCTCTGCAAGATGACACTGGTTGATAAAAAGTATGGAGCCGAGCTAGTCACCACCAAAGGAAAAATCTACCGCTTCGATGACATTAATTGCATGCTCAATTTTTATAATTCCAATTACGAAACGCCTGAAGAATTTAAATATAAGCTCGTAGTAGATTTTGCCAATCCGGGGCAACTCATCGATGCGTCTAGTGCTTTGTATTTAAAGTCGAGTGAACTGCGTACACCAATGGGAAGTGAAGTAGCCGCCTTTGAATCAAAGAGCAACTTGGATGCACACAAAAAAAAGATCAAAGGAATTTTTATGGCGTGGGGCGAAGTAATAACACAATATAAATAATGAGACTCGTTCTTTTTATAGGGTTTTTACTTTTAGTGGCCAACCTTATGGCGAATACCCTCGAAGTGAGTGCCACTTCCAAGTGGAAAACAATTCGCTCGGCAATCTCAGCTGCTGCTAAAGGTGATACGGTTCGCATTTTGCCAGGCACCTACCGCGAAGGCAATCTGGTGATTCAAAAGTCGATTACACTCTTAGGGGTCAACTATCCAATAGTAGATGGTGAAAATAAATTTGAACTTTTCACCATTGCAGCCAATCACGTTTCAGTGATCGGCATTCGAATGATCAATACCGGTGTGGGTAGTATCAACGACATCTCAGCAATCAACGCCATCGAATCAGATGATTTACGCGTTCTCAACAATCAATTTGAAAATACTTTTTTCGGTATTCATCTGGCCAACTCCTCCCACACACGGATTGAAGGGAATGTGCTTCATTCCAATGCACAAGCCGAACATCAAATCGGCAATGGCATTCACGCATGGAAGTGCGATTCAATCCGGATAGAGAATAATCAGGTCAGTGGACATCGCGATGGTATTTATTTTGAGTTCGTCACTAACTCGGTGGTTCAACACAACAATAGTCATCACAACATGCGATATGGTTTGCATTTTATGTTCTCACACAATGATGTGTATCAATACAACACGTTTAAAAGCAATGGTGCCGGTGTGGCCGTCATGTACACGAAGGGCGTCACTATGCGCCACAATCAGTTCATAGATAATTGGGGGTCTTCATCTTACGGGCTTTTGCTCAAAGACATTCGCGATAGCCACATCACTCAAAATCGTTTTGATAAAAATACAATAGCTATCTACATGGAAGGCTGCAGCCGAAGCAAATTTGAATCAAACACTTTTCATGAAAACGGCTGGGCAGTGAAAGTGCAATCCAATTGTGATGGAAATGTGTTCATCAAGAATAATTTTTTATCCAACACTTTCGATATGGCTACGAACGGTACATTGGTGTTGAACACTGTCGATGCTAACTATTGGGACAAATATAGGGGATATGACTTGAATAAAGACCAAATCGGAGATGTGCCTTTTCATCCGGTTAATCTCTATTCTATGATCATAGAGAAAATGCCATCATCGGTTATGCTTTGGCGCAGCTTTTTGGTCTACATGCTCGATCGATCCGAAGAAGTTATACCCAGCATTACACCCGAAGAATTAAAAGACAACCATCCTGCTATGCGTAGCTACCCATTGTTATGATTACCATTCAGGAGTTGAACAAAAATTATGGAAAGCTGCAAGTGCTGAAATCCATTCAATTGAACTTTCTGCAAGGAAGGTCATACGCTATCATGGGGCCTAATGGTTCCGGCAAAACCACACTCATCAAATCTATTCTTGGGTTAGTGATTCCGAATTCGGGTAGCATTCAAGTGAAAGGCAAATCAATTCATAATGATTGGAAGTATCGCAGTCATATCGGATACATGCCACAGATTGGTCATTATCCGGATCAGATGTGCATCGGCCAATTGTTTGATATGATGAAAGATTTGCGCAATGACTTTACGAACGTAGATGAGGATTTGATCAGAGAATTTAAGTTAGATCAGATTAAAGACAAACGTATGCACACACTCTCAGGCGGTACTCGCCAAAAAGTGAGTGCGGCTCTGGCATTTTTATTTCGTCCGCCCATTCTTGTTTTAGATGAGCCCACTGCCGGGCTCGACCCAATGGCTGCGGAAGCACTCAAAGAGAAGATTGTGCTGGAAAGTACTAACGAGCGCACCTTTCTGATCACTTCTCACGTGCTTAGTGATTTAGATGACTTAACAAGCGAATTGGTCTATTTAAATGAAGGTAGTATTTTGTTCAATGACTCAATTGATATGCTGAAAGAACTGACTGGTGAACAAAAGCTCAGCAGGGCAGTGGCTAGTATTATACGCAACATACCCATTTCAATGCAAACTGTATGATCAAGATTGGTAAGTATATTTTGTATGACATGGTGCGCAATCGGTTTGTTATGGCCTACACTTTTTTCTTGTTGTTGGTTACACTCAGCATGTTCAGTTTAGACAGCGATCCGGGCAAATCTACCATTAGCTTGATGAATATTGTGCTGTTGGTGGTGCCACTCGTCAGCATTGTGTTTACCACCATTCACTTTTACAATTCATACGAATTTATGGAGATGTTGCTGGCGCAACCTGTTCATCGCAAAACGATTTATTTTGCCGAGTATCTCTCTGTATCAATTGCTTTGTCGGTTGCCTTTTTATCAGGTGTAGCGTTGCCGCTTTGCGTTTTTAACTTTAACGAAAGCACGTTGTATTTGATTTTGATAGGCGTGATGCTCACTTTTATTTTTGTGGCACTTGCTTTTGCGGCTTCAGTGGCTACCCGCGATAAGGCTCGTGCTATCGGGATAGCATTGCTTTTTTGGTTTTACTTCGCCATCATATACGATGGCCTCGTGTTGTATATCATTTATACGTTCAGCGATTATCCCATGGAAAAAGTGACTCTCTCGTTGGTTTCATTAAATCCAATCGATCTCGCCCGAATTGTCATTCTACTCAAGTTAGATGTGTCCGCCATGATGGGCTATACGGGTGCATTTTACCAGAATTTTTTCGGCAGCGGGGGAGGGATCATCTACTCCTTGCTGATTATGATTGTGTGGATACTGCTTCCATTATTGATAGCCCACCGAAAATTTTGCTTAAAAGATATCTAATCATAAACTAAACTACTACTTGTATGAAAACTAAATCAATCATTTACCTTCTTTGCACCGCTTGCATGATGTGGCAGTGCGAAAGCAAAAAGCAAGAGTCAACTTCAGCAGGAACAGAAGCCCCGGTAGCTGGTCAATCGGCAGTACAAGATGATGTGTCTCAAAAAGATGTGGTGCGTGTAGCTGTAGGCTCAGCAGCGCATACTACATTAGTTACGGCACTAAAGGCTGCCGAATATGTAGATGTGCTTTCCAACGCAGGGCCTTTTACGGTGTTTGCTCCTACCAACGATGCCTTTAATTTATTACCTGCCGGTACTGTAGAAGGATTGTTGAAACCTGAAAGCAAGGATGCGCTGCGCAATATTTTAGAATACCATGTTTCGGTGGGTGTGTATAAATTAGAAAATCTCAAAGATGGACAAACGATCAATCAGGTAAATTTAGATAACGTTACGATTGGTGTGAAAGACGGAAAGTATACCGTAAATGGGGCGGCTATTTTGGGAACTGTACCTGCTTCGAATGGCGTAGTATATGTAGTGGATGCAGTTTTGCTGCCTCCGACTAAAAAGTAATTTCTTTTTATAAATGAAGTGGCTTGTTTTACTGCATGTTTTAGGAGCCACGATTTGGGCAGGCGGACATTTGATATTAGCGATAGCTTTTTTACCAAGGGCATTGAAAGAAAGAAAGCTAAGTATCATTTTAGATTTTGAAAAGCAATACGAACGTATTGGAATACCCACTTTGGTGCTTCAAGTGATCACCGGATTTTGGATGGCCACCATCTATGTACCCATTGGTGGTTGGCTATCCCTTTCAACACCTCATCATGCCTATTTGTGGGTGAAGATCGGGTTGCTGCTGTGCACCATTGGTTTTGCCGTTCATGCGCGACTATTCATTATTCCACGATTGACAATAGAAAAACTGCCTTCGCTCGCCTTTCATATCATTGTGGCTACCCTAATAGCGGTTAGTTTGGTTATCACAGGCTTAAGTTTTAGGTTTACTTACTTATAAAAAAATGAATATTGCCAAAGAGATTACGTTTAGTACAGTGAAACCATTTGTACTTCCCATTCGCAAGTCAGAAACTGTACATATCTTTGCCATGGGGTTGATGAAAGAACAGATTTTCGCAAAACATAAAACGCAAATCCCGGCTTTGTTAGTTGTGCTTCAGGGTTCTATTGTGTTTCGAATCAATTCAGAAGAGATAATACTATCAGCGCTAGACACGTATCAGATACCGATTGACACCGAACATGATATTACCGGAGTAGATGAGAAAAATATCTTTATGATAACGAAGGAAAAGGTCTAATTAATTCGATGAAAAAAGACATTGAATCACGTTCAGATATTGAATTGATGGTCAAACAATTTTACAATAAGGTAAAACAGGATATTCTGCTTGCTCCTCTTTTCAATCATGTCGATTGGCCCACGCACTTGCCGGTGATGTATAATTTTTGGTCTTCGCTCTTATTGGGCGATCAATCGTATCAGGGCAGTCCGTTTCAAAAACATTTGCCATTGGCGATTGACGCTGCACACTTTCAGCAATGGCTTTCGCTGTTCACACAAACAGTCGATGAACATTTTGCCGGAGAGAAAGCAGACGAAGTGAAAAGTCGCGCGCGCAGCATTGCCGCGCTGTGGCAGCACAAGAAAGAAATGTACTCCAAAAATTAGGGCGAACTTTTTTGCAATGCCCACACATCGTTGCTATAGCGGAAGTCCGGATGATTGGGCGTGCCGCCATACTTACCTCCGGTCATGAAAATCTTTTCATGATACACAGCAGCAGCCACACCTCCGCGTGG
This sequence comes from Flammeovirgaceae bacterium, assembly GCA_021300095.1. Taxonomy (GTDB): domain Bacteria; phylum Bacteroidota; class Bacteroidia; order Cytophagales; family Cyclobacteriaceae; genus ELB16-189. Next base: position 13,382 of record JAJTHV010000424.1, read on the forward strand.
CGACCACGGGGCATCTTCGCCTCGCCAGTTTTTGCCATCGTCACTCACTAACACCTGACTCGAAAATTGTCCGTTGCGATTGCAACCCAGCAACCAGATTTTTTCATCCATCACCACGGCCGCATAGCCAAAGATGGTTTCACCTTTCACTAACTCGGTGGTTTCTTGTTGCCAGTTGAGTCCATCCGTAGAACTCCACACATCATTGTCCAGCAGAAATAGTTTGTCCTTCAACTGTACCACTTGACTTCCACTTCGTTCGCCAAAAGGCAAATTCTCTTTTTGTTTTACCCACTGAATGCCATCGACTGAATTCCAGATGTCGTTGTACTTTTTAGTTTTGTCTTCACCACCGATGATCCACAGTTTGTTTTGAAAGACAAACGGATGGTAGAAGAAGCGCGCGGGCAGGTTGCTTTTTTCGGAAAGCACTACCCATGTTTTCAGATTCGTAGTGCGAAAAATTTTCGGCTGATAGGTGAACTGCTCAATGTTGCCTTGAAAGTAACCGAGGCCGTAGATCGCATTCTGAAACGGAATGTAGTCGAGGAAGGCAAGATTGTTGATCGCGTTGGGCAATGCGGACTTCCGCCAATTCACTCCATCTATAGAATGCCACGTGCCATCGGGATGAAACACCCACAGTGTGTCACGCACGTTAAACATTTGAAAGTTGTAGTTCTTCTTCCACTCGGCACTGTCGCGCAAGGAAGTCCAAGTGTATCGAGCAGTAGCCTTAGTGGTATCGGAAGCGATGGGTTCTGAAGAGGTGGAAGAGGGACGTGGTTGTGCGCAAGCGAGTACGAGTAGCGCCCACACAGCCATGTGAATGTAAGCGGGTTTCATATAAAATATAGTTTAAGTGAGTAGCTGCTTTTCCATGCAAACACTGTTCTCCACATTTACATACGGCCCGAAGTTGGGGATGATGTGATATCCTGCTTTCTGATAAAGTCGAATGGCTTCGGGTTGCTTTTGGCCGGTTTCTAATACAGCGGTGGTGTAGCCGGACTCTTTGGCCCATGTTTCCAATTCTTGTAAAATGTGCAGCGCTATTCCGCGTCCGCGAAAATCGGGAAGCACATACATTCGTTTGATTTCCACTTGGCTTTCGCCAAATGCTTTGAAGGCACCACAACCAACAGGTTGATTATTTTCATACGCCACAACCACCGCCTGAAGATTCACACTTGTATTGAAAGGCGCGTAGAAGGCGTGGTCTGCGCCATCGCGCACAGCTAAATCTGCATCTAATAATTTGACCAGATGTTGAAAATCGGTGTTGGTTTTGTCTGTGCGGTGAAGGGTGAGCATATCTTTTGTAACTATTCTACATGAACTTGAATCGGTTCGAAATCTTTAAAGTCAATGAGGAAGAAATAATTTTCGTCAGCAATCGACTCAAACGACATATCCCAATCGAGTGGGGTGCGCTCCAACCGAGGTATGGTAAGCGATGATATTTTAAATTCTTTTTTGAAGTTACTGATCTTAAATTCTTCCATGTCTTGGCGATATTCCTTTTCAATAAGCGGAATCGCTTTTTCGGTCAACACATCGTAGTTCGCTTGAATGTATTGGTAAAATTCACGCTGCGCAGTAGTGGGACCACTCGCATCGGCTTCAATAACATATTCGATGGTTTCTTTCGTGGGTGCGAACATTCCACTACCTATAAAATACTTTTTGGAAGCGTCTTTGGAGCCCATCCACTGAAGCGTGCCAAAGATCGGATCTTGAATGGTAACCGGTTTTTTGAATAGATCGAAGAGTCCCATGGATTAATGGTTATGGAATACGAAGATAATAAATCAATCCATTCGATTTTGCGCCTCAACTCTTTTTCTACTTTTAAACTATGCGCGCGCCTTGTTGCGTAAGCATGTATATGTTGTTAGGTCGGAATGCAATAAGTGTAGAAGTCGCTTGTAAGATGTTGAATGGATAAAGGGCTTGAGTTGGATTGTGCGGAGAGGGAGGTGAGTGAAAAGAGAGACAGAATGAATGTAAGGCGTAGCGGCATCATGAGATCAGTGTGCGATACAATTAGGAATATTTTGATGGGATTAGGTTGAGCGATGGCAATTTTGCCACGAAGGCACCGAGGCACCAAGTTGCTGACGCCAGAGTTGAACCGCAGAGGTACACAGAGTTAATGCTGCAAAAGAGTTTAGGGTATGGCCAGCTTAAAATCCCAGCCCGAAGATACGGAGATGGGTTTCCGTAATTTCTACATCATATGGATTTTTGACAAAGTAGATATCATCACCGTAAGTAATACAATGGAAGAGGATAGTGCCGGCAAGTAATAGGTAGCCAACGACCATGAGTGTTTTACCGAAGGCCTTGGGTAATTCGAATTTTGGATAATACCGATGGATTCCAACAAGCAATAAGTACCAGAAGCCAAAGTAGCAGATCAAGTCGATGATTAATTCAGTAACGAAGATTTGTGAAGCTAAAGATGTATGCCACGCAGGGCAAGTGTATGCAAAAGGGAATCCGGTGAAGGTTTCTGTACCATCATAAATCGGGATAACCCAACTTTTTGTAACGAAAAGAAATGAAATGATCGTGAGCGGTAAGATGTATTTCAAAATCAGATGCTTCACTATAGAGTTGACTTTATCCAGCGCAGTTCAAGATGAAAGCAGCAGCGCTTAATTTTCAACTGTTGCATAAAAATAGATCTGGTAAACGAAGATAGGTATTTTCAAATAAACCCTTATTCAGTTCCGCGATGGTTTATTATCATGAAGCGACTGACACACCATCCTTCTCGCGCACGGAAACTATCTCGGTTCCCTTCTGTCCCCTCACAGCCACCTCAAAAGCATCTATACTCTTTACCATCAACATTAACTTGCGGAATCCGTAGTTTCTTGGATCAAAATCGGTTTGTTTCTTAATGAGCCGATCGCCCACTTCTCCCAGAAAAGCCCAACCACTATCATCCGCTACATCGGCAATAGAATTGGCAATGAGGGCAATCGTTTCTGCGTTAATCTTCTGCAGGGCGTTTGCCGGAGTGGCGGGTTTCTTTTCGTTTTTCTCATTCTCCACCTTTACCTTTGATTCGTCCTCAACAACGGTGGGGGATAGTATCTCTAAATAAATAAACTTGTCGCACGATACGATGAATGGATTAGGTGTTTTTCTTTCGCCAAGCCCTATAACCATCATGCCCGCTTCCCGCAATCGAATCGAAAGCCGTGTGAAGTCGCTGTCGCTCGAAACAATCGCGAAAGCATCCACTTTGGCAGAATACAATATGTCCATCGCATCGATAATCATAGCGGAGTCGGTGCAATTTTTCCCCGTGGTGTATCCATATTGCTGTATCGGAGTGATGGCATATTCCAGCAAAACCTTTTTCCATCCTGCTAAATTGGGCTTCGTCCAGTCGCCATAAATTCTTTTGAAAGTAGGCGTGCCATATTTGGCAAGCTCTTCCAGCATGGCTTTGATGTTGGCAAACGGAACATTATCGGCATCTATTAAAACGGCCATTCGAATTTCCTCAGTTGTTTTCATGGGTATTATAGTTTAGGGTGCACTACGCTTGCTGTATTTAATTTTTTAAAATTTTGAATTTTTTTGTGCCAACTAGTTTCTTGCTTAATTCAAGAATCAAAGAACCCTGCCTCATCGGCAAGGTTCTTCACATAGCCTGCCAACTTATTTTGCCGGAGCAACCACCGGCTTGGGCTCTTCCGGTTCACCCCGCTTACGCCCCACCATCAGCAATTGATATTTTTCATTCAATTCGTTCACGTCATTTGCAGCGGTGGCAAAAGGTTCCACGCCTTCCATAATGTCGTAGTACGAGTTCAGGCGGGCAATCAGTTTCTCGTAAGCAATTATCAACTCTTCCTTTTTCTCGCGGAAGGCATCGGCTGTTACATTGCCCATCTCGCGGTTGCGCTCCAAGTAGCGCGTGTTGAACAACTCGTTCATGTCGCTCAAATTCTTCAACCACAAGGTAAGGTTGAGTGCCGTCATCGCTTTTTTAAGCTCCGGCCGTGTGCGCCAGTCAGACACCAGTTTGGTGATCAGTGCCGATTCGCGCATGTAGTTTTCGCGCACGATGCTTGTGCCAAACGAGGCGAGATGATCTTTGAGCAACTGCGCGGCCTCGCGTGTTTCTTCGTCAAAGTGATTGGTAAACCCATCTACGCATGAGCTAATGCCCACTAGTAGCTTATCACGTTTTTCATCCAACTCTACCAGCACATCGGTGAGTGCAGATGAGTTTTCTTTTTTGAAAGCGCGCTCGGCTGCGGCAAGCGTGTTTTTCAATGCAGTAGATTGGTCTACCACTTTCAATTTCTCCGGATCCAGTTTCTGCACAATGTCTAGCAAGTGACGGGTGAACTGAAGTAATTCCGGATTACGAAGACGAGCGATTCTGATTTTTTGTACCATAGTAGCTGATATTTAGAGGTGAATGTTTGTGAAAATTGATATCGCCTTGGGCGATTACCCTTACCGGATAAAATTTGTAGGCTTGTCATGGCGCAGTGTGGCGAGAACCTGTTGTCAACTGACATTTGAGCCTCGCAACGTGCAGTACCCGAATGTCAGTTGACATAGGCTTGCTGCTGTTTGCAGCGGGCAAATGCCGCTTGACATTTGGCTTATGCAATGAACAGAAAGCCTGTGTCAATTGACATTTGCCTCTCGTCATTTCGCTGGCCTCTGTGTCAGCTGACATAGGGTCGCTGCTGTGAGCAGGGGCCTTCTGTCGCCTGACGTTAGCCTGCTGCAAGTTTGCGAGAAGCTTTGCGCAATGGTGCAACGGTGCCGCACCACTGCGCGAAGCTTTACACACCAGTTCTGGTCATGAGCTGCCTCCGGTAAAGGTTGCGGGTTGGAGGAGCGCGCGCGAGTTGAAAAGAATAAGAGGAACAAAAATTCAAAAATGAAGGCGCAGCAACACCTGCCTGTTGAAGTGATGAGCGTTGTGCAAAAGCATGGGGTAACGTTGCTGCCATGCCAAAACCCTACCCAAATTCCGTGCAAAACTTTTCAACATTTTAAAAAGAGGCTTAAAATCTGTGAATGCAAGCTAAAAAAGCAGAAAAATTTTTTTTAAAACGCTTTCGCGGAAGGCACGCACTTTACGAAAAAATGCATTTTTAACGATATATAAACAGTGATTTCGTTTCTAATCGTTAGTTGCGACTTGGTTGGGCCCAATTTAAACGATTGAATTAGTGGTATAAAAACAAAATTAGTCAGAAGTAAGTAAGAACGTTAGTTTTATGATGTATTTGGACAAAACCCGGTGGTTGATAAGTGCTGATTCGAGCGATAAGGAGCCGGCTTGGCGCGATGGAGGCGCTGGCAAGATAGAGGAGTGGACTAGAAGAGAGCAAAAAACCACACAGCCAACCGGCTTAGCGACAGCGCCAACGGACACACCGGTATACCAATTTCTGGTGGTTTTTTGACCTCTGCGAAAAACACCCTCAAAATCCGCTAACCGTTTTTAATCGGATAAAGTGCGTTTCCGGCTCAGAAACGCAGAAACACCCAAAAGCTTGTAGCGAAAAAACGACAAGTTTGTAGCGAATAAACGACAAGCCTTTTTTTTTCGGTGTGGAAGGGAATGGTGAGATTTGTGGGGGTAGGGAATGAAAAAATATATGCAATAGTCGCTACAAATTGGTTGAACCAATTTTCGCGTTTCATATCAAACACATTGTACGCGAACTGCTTTGGAGAATGCTAAAGGACAAATTGAGTGAGAAAGTGTATCTGGTGTAGACGAGACGAATCCGAAACTGATTTCAAAAAGGAAGCACACACAATTCCAAGGCAATTGGGTGGACAAAATATCTGCGCTAATGTTTGTGATGACTGTAATCATTACTTTGGTAATGCTATGTCTTGTCCTGAAATAGGTTGACACTAAAGTCAACCAAAATGAATCACATACAATTAAAAGAAAGTATTATTGCAGAGTATTTATCCACTGGGTTAAGTTTTCGCAAATTGGGCTCCAAATACGGAGTGAATTTTCGGA
>JAJTHV010000055.1 GCA_021300095.1 Flammeovirgaceae bacterium
AACCAACGGAGTAAATGAAAATAAAGGATATAAATAATTTGTTCATGATTTGTATTTTAGCTTTCGCGATAAATTAGTTCTAACGAGCATCGCCAAAAGCCAGACTATCCTTCCCCAATAGGCTTTTGAATTTTTCGCGTTATAAAATTAAATCAAAAGATACTCATGTTCAGAGGGATTCAAAAATGGTTTTTGATTAGTGTAGTACTTCTTTGTGGTGGATGGGGATTTTTCGGTCATCAAAAAATTAACCGACTGGCGGTTTTCACATTGCCGGTTGAGATGATCACTTTTTATAAACATCATATCCGCTACATTTCCGAAGCAGCCGTCAATCCAGATCGGAGAAGATATGCGGTTGAGGGCGAAGGAGCCCGGCATTATATTGATTTGGATGCGTATGGCGACAGTGCCGCTTATAAGCTGCCAAGGGATTGGAATGAAGCGGTAGAAAAGTTTGGCGAAGATTCTTTGCAAGCACATGGCATTGTACCCTGGCATATTTACCGGGCCTATTTTCAGTTGCGCGATGCCTTCATGCTGAAAGATCCATCAAAGATTTTAAAACAATCTGCTGAAATTGGGCATTACATAGCCGATGCTCATGTGCCCCTTCACACCACCAGCAATTATGATGGGCAGTTGACGAACCAGGTTGGTATACATGCCTTTTGGGAATCGCGTTTGCCGGAGTTGTTTTTTAATGAGTACGACTTTTATGTCGGCAAAGCCAGCTATATAAATAATGTGCAATTGGCTGCATGGGATGCCGTGACGCAAGCCAATGCGGCACTCGATTCGGTTTTGCAATTGGAAAAAGAATTGTCACAAGCTTCAGATGGGTTGAAGTTTAATTTTGAAACGAAAGGACGGCAAACGGTGCGCGTTTTTTCCCTTGACTATTCAAAAAGATACCACGCCCTTTTGAATGGCATGGTAGAACGCCAGATGCGCCACTGCATTAAAATGATTGGCGATGTGTGGTACACCGCCTGGGTAGATGCCGGCCAACCCGACTTAAAAGCATTGATCAACTACCAACCCACCGAGGAAGAACTTCGTCAGCAACAGGCAGAACTGGCGAAGTGGAAGGCAGATCGCATTAAGAATGCGAGAGCTCATGAAGTGGATGAACAGAACTGACCGTAATTTTTATTTTTTCCCTTACTCACTTACTTAACCTCATAGCTAATATGAAGAAACTCGTAGGATTGCTTCAAGGTTAAGTAATAATAAATCATTCAATCAAAACTTGTTATTGTATTCTTTTTCTACCGAATGCAGAAATATAAAGGTAATTTTGGCCTCTCAATAAAGTCGATGGAATTACTGACGTCTCACCCCTTACTTATCAAGTTTTTAAAATTTGCAGTAGTCGGAGCCATGGGGCTCGTGATCGATTTTGGAGTAACCTATTTGTGCAAAGAGAAGCTTCGGTTCAATAAATATATTGCAAACGCTACCGGTTTTTTTATTTCGGGCGCCAACAATTTTCTGCTCAACCGCTCATGGACGTTTGCCAACAACGACCCGCACATATGGGAGCAGTATGCTAAGTTTGTTTCTTTTGCTCTGATTGGTTTGTTGATTAACTCCACCATCATCTGGTTTTTACATGGTCAGCAGAAAAGAAATTTCTATTTTTCTAAAGCAGTTGCTACAGCAGTGGTGATGGCATGGAATTTCACTTCGAATATTTTATTCACCTTCCGGTAAAATAAAATAGCTCCCGCTAAGGAGCTACTTTACTGCATAACAATAATCTAAACTACTTTGTGCCGGTTGAATCAGCTGGAGCTGTTTCGGTTGCGGGGGGTTCGATCGGTGAACTTTCGACTACCTTTTTTAAATCTTGTAAGCCATCTGCATATTGGCCATCTAACATGGTGCCCATAAAAAGTGACCACATGGCTTTGCCCATGAAGCCCGTATTGTCTCCATCATACGTCCATGTTACTTTGGTTCCGTTTGCTTCGGGCGCCAATTTAAATTCAGCATAAGCTTCACCATCAAAACCTTCAAACTTTAGTCCGGTTTTTACGCGTTCATTCTCCACGCTTTCAATGACCCACTGCGAACCGGCACCTGTTTTCTCTCCAACCCAGTTCATCCGTGCACCTACACCGGCAGCAGCACCTTCGTAGGTGTTTTTTGCTTCAGGATCCATTTTGCTCCAGGGCGACCACGCTACAAATTTTTCCATATTGTTCAGGTGCGGAAAAATGGCCGAAGCCGGAGCGTTGATGACGATGGACTGCTCAACATGACCTTTATCAGGTGCAAAGGCCAGAACATAACCAATGATCAGCACCAGCAATGTGCCAATACCAATTCCGATGAATTTTAAAATTTTCATGATTAAATGGGTTTAGTGATTTTGAATTTTGGGGAATTTGAAATTAGAAAGAATTACTCAAAAAAGAAACTTCTTGTCTATGCACAACCACCTGAAGTGATAATTGGTCAAATTTCAACGATCGGAATTATAATACATGATTCGAATAAATGATTTTCGCATCTCAACCTAAATTCAAATTGATGAAGCCGCAGCACCTGATCACAAATCCATAAACCCATCCCCAAACCGTGGCTGTGCTCATTTGATTTTTGAAATTCTCCTTTCAAAATTTCAGTCGCGGTAAATTCTTGAACCGTGGGGTTGATTACCTTCAATTGGGCAACAGCATCATCGCGATCGAGTTGAAGTGTAATCGTTGCGTTTGAGTCACTGTATTTGATTGCGTTTTCAAGAAGGTTTTTCAGCACAATTTCGAATTTCTCTGCATCCAGAATTGCTGCAGTTGTGCCTCCATTTTGGTGCAGTGATAACATGATCTGAATATTTTTTTCTACCGCCAATGGTCGCACACTTTTTAGACTGGCATAGATTATTTCTTCAATAAATTCTCTTTTCTTTCGCAGTGTGAGTGAATCACTTTTTAATTGACTAATCAATAAAAAGTCCTCTACAATTCGGTTCAACTTTCGCACTTCGTGCAGTTGGCTCGCCAAAATAGTTTGTGTCGACAGATTTGTTTGCGAAAGCGAGACGCCCAATTCCGTTTGCATAATGGCCAGCGGTGTTTTGAGTTCATGTGCTGCGGAAGCAAAAAAGTTAACTTGGTTTTTGATGCTTATCTCCAATCGGGCAAACATTTCATTCAATGTTTTGGCCAACAACTGACTTTCGTCTGAAGCAGGAGGAACGTCCACGCGCCCCATTTTTTTGGATGCTGTAATTTGGGAAGCCGTTGAAATAATTTTTTGCAGCGGATTCAACATTTTGCCGGCCGCCCAATAGATCAATGCCGCTGCCAATAACAATGAAAACAGATTAGCCAGGAGTAGGTAGTTTTGCATTTGTCTGATCTGAAGCTCTACAAACGAAGTGCTTCGCGCCAGCGAAACAATAACAGGTGACACATACGGGAGTTCTTTTTTCAGGTGAATGATCTTTAAAGTATCGATTAAAGAATAGGAGGATGTTGTAACGAACGAATTGACTGTTGGGAAATCAGGCGAACTAAACAAAGTAATGGACTCGATTGGTGTTGTTTGATTTACTTGTAATAAGTAGCCTGCTGGAGGAAGCGAAATGGTGAGTGGATCAAGCGAAATGCGACTGGCAATTTTCTCTGCTTCCGCACGCAATTCTTGTCCGTCCGCTTCGTGCAATGTTGCCTTCAGCTTTTGAAAGATAAGCCAGTTCACGGGCAATACGATCACTACGAAAGCCAAAAAGAAAAGCGCAGCGGCTTTGGTGCGCAAGCTTTGGTAGAATGGAATCGTGTGTGCCAACTTATTGTTTTAGTAAAACTCCTTCTATGTAGTACCCCACGCCAACTTTGGTGCGAATAAGTTCTTCTCCGAGTTTACGTCTCAGTTGCGAAAGATGTACTTCAATCACATTGCTGCCCATGTCGAAACTTACTTCCCAAATCTTTTCAGCTATTTCTGTTTTTGATAAAACACGGTTGCAATTTATCACCAAAAGTTCGAGCAACGAAAACTCCCGATTGGTCAGCGATATCTCATTTGTGTTGAAAAACACTTTTCTGTTTAATAGATTGATTTCCAAATCGCCCACTTTGTAGGATGTATACGATTTTGGGTCTCCTTTGCGTGTTACTGCGCGGATACGAGCCAGAAACTCCGGAAATTCAAAAGGTTTTTTTATGTAGTCCACTGCGCCTGCATCTAAACCACGCACCACGTGGTCGGTTTCGTTTAAAGCGCTGATAATGATCACGGGCGTATGAATTTTAAACTGGCGCATGTTTGCCAATACATCAAATCCGTTTTGTCCGGGCAGCATGATGTCTAGCACGACCAGATCAAATTTTCCGATGGATGCTAATTCTAATCCCGCACTGCCATTGAGCGCTGCTTCTACGCTATATCCATTTTGCTGAAGTCCATCTTTTATAAATTGATTGAGCTTGGGCTCATCTTCGATCAATAATATTTTCATTCTTGCTGCTTTTAATTTATATCTCAGATTCTAGTTTCAAGAACGCACTATGGGTCTACTAAAAATTCAATGCCATCAATAATCAACTTTTTAGGTGCAATAACGGACTGGTTGTTTTCATAGACTTCTCCTTCTTTCTTAATTCGCTCATTGCCGTGCACTTCAATCTGTTTTCCTTTTTTTAATCGATCACGGAGCTGCTGTTGAATTTTTTCGTTCGCCTCAATCAGGATTTGATTATTAAGGTGTATGGATATGAGTTTGCCTCTTCGATCCATAATCAGATTTTTGATTTGTCCGCGCTTGGTGGTGATTAGAAATTCATGTTTCCCATCAGGATCACCGTAATAGTCGCGCTCAATTTTAATCGTATCCATGCCACTGATCACCGCCTGAATACTTGGAAAGAGAAATGCTTTAATATCAACACTAAACTGATCGAAATAAATAGTGATAGGCTGCTTTCGTTTTTCAATATCCATCAACTTCGCGCCAACTTCTGCTGGGAAGTTCATGCGAATCAGTTCGTTTTCTGTTTGCAGCGTTAGTCCGATACAGACTCCATTTTGTTTATAAAGGAATGAGTGAATGGTGCCGACCACCTTTGTCAGTAAGCCCGAGCTCATCACACGTTCCACTCCTTGAACAGAAAGTGCCTCGCCATCGCGCAGCGGAAAATCAGTTCCGAAGTTATGAAATACAGCACCGACTTTAAGGTTGCTTATCGGTTTTTCCTGAGAGAAAAAACTGTTATCCAAAATAAGAATGTTGCTCTCTGTCAACACACCTTTACTGCCTTCAGTTTCTATGTGCCTTTTTACCTTTTGCTCGAGTAGAAGTTTGCGATTACGGAAATAGGATGAAATTGACTCGTCTTTTTTCCATTGGCAACTAATTGCGCTTTGATCCGATTGTATGGAGACAAGTGAATCAGTCAGAAAATGCCGGAGCCACGTACGTTTGGGGTTGTCTTCAAATTTAATTTTCGGCACTCGCGATTTTACATTCAGTTTCACCAAAGTCCCCACCGGAAACTGTTGAAGTATTTCTTTCCCTTGGCGGGATGGAAAGCGTGCCAAAGCTGACTCCCCTTGCGATGAGTACTGTACAATAGAATAAGCAATGCCGGGTGTTGGAATGTACTTTTCAATAACTCCCTCCACCTGAACTAATTCTACTTTCACTTTTTTCTGCGAATAGCCAATCATCGGCAAAGTCAACAGATACAAAAGACAAACATATCGTGTCATAACTTTTTTTAGCAATGATCGCCATGGCAACTGAAATTGAACTGAAGCCGCGATTAAGTTTTCTTAAGGCGCTAAGACTAGAACCCTTTTACCACGGCTTCCAGACTATAATGATCGGAAAGATCGCTGTGATCTTTGTGCCATTTCTTTTTAATAATGGTGATTTGTCGATGCGAAATCTGTGCAGCACTTTGATTGGGGCGAAGCAGAAAATAATCTAACAGGAGCCGGAATTCTTTTCTTTTTTTACAAAGATCATTATTCGGGCGATCCATCGAATATTGCAGATCACCTTTTAGCGGTCCGTCTTCCGCCTGTAGGGTTTGCAGCATCACCGGGTATCGGGCAATGCGTTCTTCAAAATTGGCCGGCAACGAGGCGGGCACTTGTGCAGGAACCTCTTTCAGCGTATTAAAATCACCACAAATGATTTGGGGCACTGCGGGAAGGAGGGAAGGCTTTAGCAATTCGTCATGCAGTTGTTGGTATTGACTGAACATAATTTCCTTTTTGCCAAACGCTTGCAAGTGTGTGCCTATCACTTGTAATTTTTTGCCGCGTACCTTGAGTGTAGCCATCAAAGCTCCTTTTCGCGAAAGCCGGTCAGGGCCGCTTTTTTGCCGATAGGTAATTTCACGAGTTTCTGTAATGGGATGTTTACTTACGATCAAAACACCGCCATTCGTTTTGAATGAAACGGATTTTTTATTGAGTACCTGTGTTTGGTGAGGGTATATTTCTTTGAGTTGTTGGACTAGAATTTTGCGGCTGCGCTGGTAGAATAACTCCTGAAATACGATTACATCGTAATTGCGCTGTTTTAGCTCTTCGGCAATGATGCGGGCGCGTTTGGCTTTGCTATTTCCTTTTACACCTCGTGGCAACATCTGGATGTTCCACGATAAAATTTTGAGCGAGTCTTGCGCTTGACAAAAACTGATCGAAAGGAAAACCAACAGACCGACTAACAGCAGCCTCATGACAGTTGAACCTAGTCTTTTTTAAGATGCTTTTCCACCAATTCTTTTAGCGATTTCAGTTCGCTTACATCTGAAGTGTTTTTCACGTTCAGCATCAGCTCAAACATGGCCTGCTCACTGTACCCAAGCCGCGAGGCAACCGAAGAGCAAAATTTGATTTCTTCTTTATAAAGCCGTTCATCTATCTTCATTAATTGAACGAGGCTAAAAATATAATTGAATTTTTGGTCGGGGGTAAGGTTATCCGGTATGATCACCTCGTGGGAATTATAAAACAAGGTGGAAACCGAAGATTCCGGAAACCCATTCGCTTTGCCGATGTTGGTAATGTAGCTTTTTTCACGTTCCGCCATTTCACCGTCAATCCGCGAAAGGTTTACTAACAATTTCAATTGTTCAAGCAGTGCCATAGAATCTTTCTTTTAATCAAAAATCAGAAATTTATCGACTAATAAAAATAGCTTGATTTGAATTACCTTACATGCCAATGAATTTTTTGGCACATCTCTACCTTTCCGGCTCCAACGCGCAGGTGCAGCTAGGTAATTTTATAGGGGACTTTGTGCGGGGTAAGGATTTATCTGAACGCTACCACCCAGAAATTGTAAAAGGCATTCAATTACACCGCGTGATTGATGAGTTTACCGATTCGCACCCCATTGTGCGACAAAGTAAAGAACGACTTCGGCCCCAATACCGGCATTATGCCCCTGTTATTGTGGATATTTACTACGATCATTTTCTGGCCATCAACTGGCACTTGTATCACCCCGACTTGTTGCCCGATTATGCCGAACAGTGCTATGCTATGGTGTTGCAGAATGAAGCTATTTTGCCGGAGCAGGTAAAGTGGATGATGCCTCACATGGTGAAGGGAAACTGGCTGGCAAACTATGCGCGGATTGAAGGAATTGAAAAAGTGTTGGGTGGCATGGCGCGCAGGTCGAAGTTTGATTCGAAGATGAATGAAGCCGGAGCAGAATTGGTGCAATACCACAGCGAGTTCAATCAGGAGTTTCAATTATTTTTTCCGTTGTTGAAGGCCGAAGCTGATAATTTTCTTTCGAACTATTAATTTTATACCATGGATGTACCCATGATCAACGATCCCGAGCTGAGCGGGAAATACCTTGGCACCATCAGTGCCGATTTTGTGAAGGTAGCTGATACCTTGAAAGAGGCTTCTTATCAAATTCGAAAAGCAGGATTCAACTACCCGATATTCGCTATATCAAAAGACAGCATTCCCATTGGTCAATTGTTGATCGACAAACTGTCGCTGGAAATTGATTGGAATTACTTCGCGTCTTTTCTGGACGAGTTTGTTCAACGCGAACTCGTGGCCAAAGACAAAGAAGAAGAGTTTGTTCAAGCCTATAAAGACCCAGATGAGTTCTGTTGCCTCTTCGTAGTAGATAAAGAGTTTACGCGCTTCGTGTTTATTCCATATCCTGAGGATTAATCGCTATTCAAAACTCTTGAAATGATTCCATCCCTGCGCCTTCAGAGGTACGATGGTCTGCTGTTTCGTGACCATCACGTTTTGTTGCGTGTTGCTATGCATGTGCCCAATAAAATGAATGTCCGGATGGTTTTTTAATTTTTCATGATCGGCTGGAGAAATGGTGAAAAGCAACTCATAATCTTCCCCGCCATTCAATGCGCAAGTAATTGGGTCAAGCTTAAATTCGATGGCTGTTTCGTACGTCATGGAATCAATCGGCACGTTCTCTTCAAAAATTTTAACGCCTAAATTCGAGTTCCTGCCCAGGTGCATCAACTCTGATGCCAGTCCATCGGAGATATCGATCATCGAAGTGGGAACAATATTTTTTTCAGCCAGTTCATGCACTATGTCCATACGCGCTTCTGGTTTTAACTGTCGCCCCACGAGGTATTCATAGTTTTCAAGATCGGGTTGCATCTCTGGGTTGGTAAGAAATACTTGCTTCTCGCGCTCAAGCACCTGCAGACCCATGTAGGCAGCGCCTAAATCTCCGGTCACACAAATGATGTCATTGTTTTTTGCTGTACTTCTCCGCGCCACTTTGTCTTTCGCCACGCGCCCTAAAGCCGTAATTGAAATCACCAATCCCGATGCGGAAGCAGTTGTATCTCCGCCTACCAAATCTACCTTGTAATTTTCGCACGCAGCCTGAATGCCGCTGTATAAAGCATCAATCGCTTCCACCGAAAAACGATTGCTCAACCCCAGTCCGATGGTGATTTGCTCCGGCTTTCCATTCATAGCGGCTATGTCTGATACATTCACCGCCACCGCTTTATACCCCAGGTGTTGCAATGGCATGTACGATAAATCGAAGTGAATGCCTTCTAACAACATATCGGTTGTTACCAACAGGTAATCCTGTCCGGCATCGATCATGGCTGCATCATCGCCAATACCCAGTACAGATGTAGGGTTTTGTAAAGAAAATTGCTTTTGAATGCGTTCGATCAGCCCAAATTCTCCGATTTGATTCAGTTCGGTGCGGTTTTCTGCCATGAGGTAGTTTTGTTTAGTCGCTTGGTATGTTGATTCGTCCGGCAAAAGTACAACTTGAAGCGAATACTACCGCCATTTGCCGGAAGGCTTAGTATATAGAATCAAACGAAAGAAAATATATGAAGAAGCTACTTGTACCTTTTATGGCTGCTTTGATCTTTTTCAGTTCATGCCGAGTGGAAAAGCCGTATTATCAAACGAAGATCGGCAAGAAGAAACAGAAATATTACAACGATCTTCAGTTTGGTGCTAATAAGCATCCGAAGCGAACATTTTAGAAAACACTCCAGCATTTTCTTCCATGAATGATTGATATCGTTTCGGAGAAAGTAGCTGTTTGAGTTTTACGAGCGATTGCTGCGCTTCGTCATCAAATCCCAGATCAGCAGCCAATTTGCTGTATTCTTTCAATAATTTTACGGAATAAGGCCTGGCTAATAATCCGTTTACCAACAACGAATAGGGTTTCAAACGATTTGTAGTGTCTTTCTTATAATACGCAGCCGCAGCAATCAACCCTTCTTCAAATAGAAAGTTTACATCCGATAGGTATGCCATGGCCAATTTAACATCGTTTCCTTTTTGCTGAGCAAGAAGGGCATTCAGGTAAATGGATTCATTTCTGTATTCACTGGGCAACCCGGTTTTCAATCCTGATTCTATGAAGTCCCATTGTTGGGTAGAGGCGCTCAACATTAAATTCAACACCATAATTTCATCGGCTAACTTTTTGTCGGTAAGCTGCATACCGCGTAAAGGTTGTAATTCTTTGATCGCTTCTTTCACTTCGTCCCGTTGATACCATTTTTTACTTCTTTCAATGATAGCGCGGGCGCGATGATTATTGTCGGTGATACCATTTGCTAGTTTTTGAAAAAGTACTGAATCAGTCAACGAAATTCGATAGTGACACATTCCGTATTTTTCCAAGTCGGTCAAATCTTCCCACGAAGTAAGCGGTCGTTCTAGTATTTTTAAATAGAGTTGTGCTTGTTGTCGCTCCAGCGAATCGGTGGAGGTGCTCAGGGAACGCCACAAAGGAAGTGCCTCGCGAATGCTATCGGCTTCAGAATAAGCAATCGCCTCTCGGAGTTGTGCCCTAGGCACTTTCTTATCATGTGCAATTTTGTAATAGCGTGCAGCTGTTAGCGCATCGCCTTGTTCTAAAAAGTAGGTGGCTAATAAATTGTAACGTTTGCCTTGATCGGTAGAGAAAGCCATTTCGCGAATAATGTCGAGTGCTTTTTTGATTTGATCTTGTTGGTAATAAGCTTGTGCTACGGAAGCCAATAGGTATTCTTTGAAATTTGCATTGATCGGCTTTCGCACGAGCGAAGCAATTTGGCGAAGCTGAAGTGTGTCGATGGTGTTAGCCTGATTCGTCAATTGATTACATAGCAATGTTGCGATTTTTAAATTCAGTACAGTGTCTGTGGGGATTTCCACTTTCACCTCAAGCGGAAGTTGTTGCGCATTGGCTAACGCAAGTGCGTTGCTTTGTACTCCGGCATCACTTGAGCCGATGAGTTGCAGTAGCGAATCGGCCGGAAACTTTACGTTAAGCTTTACGCTGGTGGCGAAGATGTTAGTTTCGGCTGTTACTTTGGTGAATGATGATTTCCTTGATTTTTGAAAATAATAGATTGAAGAATCGAGTAGCCCAATCTGATAAAAGTTTAGTCCTTGGGCATTGGCCAACAAACCACTGTTTTTATAAATGAACAAGCCTTCTTTTAGTATATTCTGATTTTTGACATAATTTCCATTCGTGCTGTAGATATCATTCAGATTTAAGAAGGTGAATTCGGTAGGTGTTGTTTTTAACAACTCCTCATATTCTTTCATCTCTTTCACAGGCTCCAGTTGTGCTGCATAAAGTGTGGCTAGGGCGTAGTGCGCATGGTGATTTCGGTTGCGATAGGCCAGTGACTTGCGATAATATGCTTCGGCAGTTGTCAACTCACCTTGTGTATATTGAATATCTCCTTGTGCATTGTAAACGGCTGCCAATGTGCGATCAAAGTAGCTTATGAGGGGCGAAGAGAATGACAGAAAAGCAAAGGTGGCAATTGTGCCCATTGCACGAAAGGTAAAAAATGGCATAGTGGAGGGCTGATACAATATTTTATGCACATGTACATTGGCCATCAGCATGGGGCCAAAGTTGGAAGTGACATAAGCAAGAAAAATAATTCCGTAGCCCATGTGTACAAATAAGATAATCTCATTCAAGGTTTCCATCAATGGACTATTATCGGTGCCAATGGAAAACCCGATAGTAGTGAAGGCAGTGAGAAAAAATCCGAGGTGAAGAAAAACAGCATGTATCGGATTTTCGACTGAATCAACATACAACGATTCGCGCTGACGAATACCCCAAATCCCCAGCAAGCCGGAGATTGCCAACAAGAAATAGGAATTCACAGTAATAATATCCCAGAAGATATATTTCTTGCGGATCAAAAACGTGATGATGAGATTGACGAAGTAGATAGCGGAGATTAAGAAAAAATGCATCGCACTCTTTGAAGGTGTGCGGCTGCTGGTGATCATGGTTACAAAAAATGCAACAATCTCGTGCGATACCATGATTGCAAAAAGAATACTCATGGCGGTAGCGACCAGTAATGTGTTGCTTGCCAGTATGAGAAATGGCTGCGGCACCTGACTAAAGAAAAATACAACCAATGCCACGGCAATAGTAATCGATGCAAATACTACAAAGCGTATAACAAAGGAGTGATGGGAACGGAATGATTGAAAGTAGTAGGCTGTTCCTGCGTAGAAAGCAATAACAACACCAGAAATTACTTTATGGTTAATCCCGAAAATGAATAAGGCTTCCCAATGGAAACTAACCAGCATCAGAATGAGAAAACCAACAGCTCCTAAAAATGAAAAACGCTTCAGGGTCGTGATAAATGTCACGTACACAAGAAATCCTACAGTCACGCCTATGAGCAAGATAGAATGCATCCATGCAATTGGTTGCAACGAGCTGCCACTAAAAGTTTCGAATAACACTAGATTATCGGCTGGCAAATCAATGGAAGAAAGCCCTACCTGAAAAGTGCGTATAGGAGTTTCAATCTGTTCAACTTGTTGATACTGATCCCAAATAAATGCGTACGAGGTGTTATGGAAGAAGACAACTAAAAAAACAAAGAATGAGCTCGCCACCAAAGTAGCCAAGAGCCAAAATATCTTTTGATCGCTCCGCGACCATCGCTTCCAAAACCAAATTGTATTCATGATTATTCGAGTACTTTCGTAACCCTGAAAAACGTAGTGTCCTTTTTGGGTGCATTTTGTAAAACCTCGGAATGAGTGAGATCTTGCTTTACTACATCTTCACGCATAGCGTTGATCTCGTGACTCATGGTCGTCAACGGCTCTATGCCATCGGTGTTTACCTCATTCAATTTATCTACAAACGTGAGCATACTGCTCATGTCTCGTAACATTTTGTCCGTTTCTTTTTCGTCAATCTCCAGCCGCGACAGATGTGCAATTTTTGCTAGTGTTTCTGCGTCTAGTTTCATTGGTTGATTAATGTAGTTTAAACGTCAAAGTTCTATGATATTGTTTTAAGCATTGTTTCTGAGGAACAAATTCATTCGTTCAAAGACAATTCTTTTTTTAGTTCAGTATCTATAATTGAAAATACGCGCTGCTTAAGATTAGGCAAATCATTCAAAGTCATGCCCTTGGTTTCAATCGGTGCATGAAAGATGACCTTCACCGTGCCTCGGTGCAACCGCATTTTCTCTTCATCGGGCAAAATTATCCAATTAAAAGGAATGGTGACAGGTACAATAGGGATTTGTTTTTCGATGGCCGCGCGAAAAGCACCATCTTTATACGCGCACATCTTTGGGGGCTCTTTTGTTACCATGCCGCCTTCCGGGTAAATGACCAGGCTTTTGCCTTCGTCAATGGCTTTCATCGAAGCAAGAATGGTATTGAATCGACTCTTTAAGCTGGCACGATTCACGGTGATATGAAGCTTTCGATACATAAAACCAAACAATGGTATTTTTTCCATGTCGTTCTTACCAACGAAAATGGTGTTCACCGGATTGAGCCCCATGGTAGGAATATCCAAATAAGAGAAATGATTCGGGCAAAAGATGTATTGTTTTGTTCGGTCTAACTGCGTTTGGCATTCTACCCGATAAGGTAAAAAAGTAAGTGTGAATATACTTTTTGCCCACGCACGATTGATGATGCCTACCCAGTTGTGTAAGGACGGAATAAAAATGGGGATCAGCAGTGCCGGAAAAAATAGTAAAAAGAGAATAGAAAAAACAATGAAACCATAAACAATGTGAATAGTCCGAATGTATTTCATTTCACTTTAAAAGTCTTCCTTAAAATAAATAGAAAAAGTAAATACTTGTTGCCGGATTAATCCCTAAAGTAAACCTATCTGAATTCGATTCAAGTTTTGAATTAAGTACTTCATTTGTTGAATTCTGTTTGCGATACGACATGAAAAGGCTGGCTTCAGTTGATACATAAAGTCGGGGAGCGATATTAAATCGGATTCCCATGAACGGACTAGCCGTTAAGCTAAAAATGCTTTGTGAATTTTTTTGAATAGCCGGAAGCCCTGTATCAATTTGTTCATTTGTCAATGTACTGTAAAGTGGAATAACATCTCCCCCTCCATACCATACCCATCTCTGTGAAATTGATTTTTGAACCTCTTTGCCGATTGAAAATTCAAAACTAAAACTTTGAAGCCTTTGTTTTTGAATACCCTGATTTACGTCTTCTATATTAAAATGAACGGATGATCCCAGGCGAAGCGCCTTGTTCTCCGAACTTTGCTTTTTATACATAAATGAGAACGGTGTGGCTCCTGATTGGAAAATTCCGTTAAGGATAATATTGGTATTGAACCCAATGTGTTTTTGGTAAGAAGGTGTAACATCCTGACCAAAGAGACAACCCGTTGCAATGGTTAAGGCAAAAATGGTAAGTAGTATTTTTTTCATGGTATTTGATTTTCTCAACAAATCAGCAAATACCATTCCACTTATCGGTTAATTGTTCCCGGCTTCGGAATTAAAATCAATTCCGTTTGTCGGCCATCAATGTAGCGGAAGCCCGTTTCGTCAAAGTAGCCATCTTCTTCTAATTGAATGCGAACTTCTTTCTTCCATTCAATCACATATACCGATGCATTGAGCTCGATTGAGTAGGCTGTTTTGTAATGCATTGGATAATCGCCCGTGTGTGGCACACCATTTTGCATGTCCCACATACCGATAGTCGTTCCTGCAGCATGTCCATGAAATCCGATAGGGTGTGTATAGATGGAAGGATTAATGCTGGCCGCAATGGCTTGATTTCGTGAGTCGGCTAGAATAGAGTTGCCTGTTTTGCCTTCTTTGAAGTTGCTCGTTAAAATATCTTGTAATTTATTTCCGCGCTTAAAAGCATTTTTTATGTATTCGGGTGCATCGACTTCTCCAGCTTTTAAAATATAAGCATGCTGTTGTGTATCGGTGTTCAACCGAAGGTATGTGATGCCAAAATCAACGTGTAGTAAATCACCCGGCAGTATCACAAGTGGTTGTGGTCGTTTAAACATTACTGTTTCCGGCTCTTCACGTTGAATGGAAACCGATGGTTGAAACCAGGTGTCCAATTTCAAACGCTTAATTTCTTCGCGATACCACCAAACCACATCTTCTGTTGTAGTTACTCCGGGTTGAATCACATTATCTGAAAATCCTTCGGCAATAATTTGATGTGCAATGCGGCAGATTTGCTGGTAGATCACCATTTCCTTTTCAGTACGTGTTTCCAGCCAAGCCACCGCCAGTTTTTCGGCAGAAGTCACATGAGTAAATAGTCGTTTGGGCAAAACGGTTAAAAACTGATCATAATCATTGGCAGTCATTCCATCCGCATGTCCCCAATGTGGAGCTTTGTTAATGCCTATTTTTTTAGGATTTCGCTCGTCAATCAATCGAGCCAATTGCGCCCATTGGTCAGGCTGTTGATCCGGATCCCAAGCGCGTTTAAAAACCTTTCCAACATCGTATCGTGCCACCGCCAGATATTCCAGCCCTAAATCGTTGCCCTTATTATCTTTCCCTTTATCATAAACAACCAACATCGTTGTTCTTCGCGCGGCAAACCAAGTGGCAGGCAAAAGGGTGCGAATTACAGGATCTTCATTGTATTCCCGCGAAATAACTACCCACATGTCAAATCCTTCTCTCCTCATGAGCGTGGGAAGCAAAGTGCGTAAACGATCTTCGAGTAGTTCATCAACCACGCGGGCCTGTTCGCGTTGAGATAGAATGACAGGATACTGCGCAACAGATAAGTGAGTAGATACGATTAAAGCGACAACAACAAGATACTTCATGTATTCAGACAGTTAAATTTCTCTTTCAATTGAATTTTCACCAGCCACCCAGATCGGGTGCGATAGTTTTCATTGCAAAGTAAACACGATTTACGAGGGGCAATGCATGAACGAGTCAATTTTTTTACAATCGTATTTTTATTTCACAGCGCTGATCTTTCAACAGGGCACGGGCGTTTGCTACTTCCATTTTTGATTTGGAGTCGTCCATTTTGTCTTTTACCGCTTTTTTAATCTCTTTCATGCGCATCGACTCAATGAATCGCTTCACTTCTTCTTCATTCTCTAAAATAAGCTTGGGTACCATGGTTGGTTTATCGTCTTCTCCTTTGGCCACCATGGTAAAGAAGGAGGAATTGGTATGTTTGGTAATGCCGGTTTTTACATTCTGCGACTCCACCCGAATCCCCACTACCAGTGATGTTTTGCCAACATAATTGACGGAAGCCATCATGGATACTAATTCACCGACTTCTACCGGTTGCAAAAATTCAACTTGATCAACCGATACTGTTACACAATACGTTTCAGCATGCTTGCTGGCTGTTGCATAGGCCACTTTGTCCATGAGTGAAAGTAAAATGCCACCATGAATTTTACCACCAAAGTTGGCGTATGCCGGAATCATCAATTCGGTGATAGTAGTCTGAGAGAGGCGAACGGGTTTGGCGGAGGTCATTTGGATTGTATTTTGAAACCAATTTTTCTTCTTGGCAATTTAGACGAATCTATCAACTGTTTTAAGGCTTCGAAAATAGCCCTTATTTCTACCTGCTGTTTACTTAGTTGGTTGTCTTGACTTAAAGTCTTTTTCTCCAATTTTTCCAACTTGAGCAAGATATCCTTGTGATTCAGTAGAGCCTCTCGCATTCGGGTGAAAACCCGAATGATTTGAATGCTAACATCAATGGCAATCTTGCTATTTAAAACGGTAGAAAGCATAGCTACACCTTGCTCAGTGAAGGCGAAGGGTAGTTTTCTTGTACCACCCCATCGATTATTAGCATCACTTGATATCACAATTTGTGATATCAAGTGATTGAACTCGATATCTGTCAACTGAAACATAAAATCATCTGGAAACCTTTTTACATTTCGTTTTACCGCTTGATTCAAAATTCGGGTTTCAACAGAATACATTTCAGCTAAATCTTTATCTAACATTACCTTTTTGCCACGTATGACAAAAATCTTACTGATTACTTTTTCATCCGTTAGTGCAATTACTTTCCTCATAACTCATATTTTGAATTGGATGGGGAGTAATCAAATATAAAAACTTTACACCAATTTATTGCTCAAACGATAGAAGCGAACAAACATGGCACTGGCGGTTAAGGTCAGGCCAATTAACAATCCAATCCAAATACCGATGGCGCCCCAGCCAAAGACAAACGTAAAGCAGTAGCCGAGCGGCAAGCCGATGATCCAATACGAAACAAATATCAGGAGAGAAGGAACCTTTACATCTTGTAGCCCGCGAAGCGCACCAATACACACCACTTGCGCTCCATCGCTTAGTTGAAACAATCCGGCTATAATCAGCAACGGCCCTGCGATGGCGATTACATTTTCATCGGTTACATAAAAGTAAGGCAATAGATCGCGCCCAGCTATGAACAATATCGCCCACGCACTCATAATCACCAAGGCCAATCCGAGTAAGGCATACGCGGCTTGACGCAGATTGACGTAATCTTTCTTTCCTAAAAAATGGCTTACGCGAATGGTGGCGGCTGCCGCCAAACCCGAGGTGGTCATGTAACTGATGGTTGCCAGATTGATGGCGATCTGATGTGCAGCCAAAGCACTTGTTCCGAGCCAACCCATCATCACCAATGAAAAATCAAAAGCAGCGACTTCAAAAATAAATTGTAATCCTGCAGGTAAGCCGATGTGTAACATCTTCGAAATTATTTTTCTGGAGTAATTACCAATGGAAAATCCACTTCGATACTGGGCGAATCGTGGGGCGAAGTAAACAAATCCCGCGAAAGCGGCTGCCATTAATATCCTGGATAGAAGTGTGGCATAACCTGCTCCGTTTAAGCCAAGTGCCGGGAAACCGAAATGCCCATATATCAAAATATAGTTGAGCCCAATATTGACGAAGTTACTGGCGATAACGATGATCATAGCAATTCTTGTCATCGACAAACCTTCGGTAAACTGGCGAAAGGTTTGAAAGATCAGAATCGGAATTAAGGAATAGGTGATGATGCTGAGATAAGGTGTGGCCAGTTCCACTACTTCCGGTGGTTGATGAATATGATAGAGCACATTCATACCTACTGAAACAACGGTAATCAAAACAATACTATTGAGTACGTTGATTAACAAACCGTGCTTCAGTATGGACGCAATTTGACCATCATTCCGTTCTCCATCCGCTGTAGCAACAAGTGGGGTGATGGCATAGGAAACTCCAATACCGAAGAGTAGCAAAAAGTTAAATGCCACATTTGCCAGTCCCGCTCCGGCCAAATGAGCGGCCCCCAGGTTACCAACCATAATGTTATCTGCCACACCCATTGTCACGTGTCCCAGTTGGCTCAGCATTACCGGATAGGCCAACTGAAAACCCTCGCGAAGATGTGGTTTGTATTTTTCGATCTGCATTTGTTGGCTTATTCTAGCATTACGTATTCAATATTCTAGCTACCCGCAATATACCCATCACGCTCAGGCTATCGGTTATTTTTCCCTCCAGCACAAGGTGAAGTGCTTCCTTAAAGGGCAGCTTCCATACTTTCATATCGGCTTCGGTTTCTTCCCGATTGGTAGCACCCTGCACAAGACCCTCCGCTAAAAACACAAATCCTTCTTCGTCTGAAACGGAGTTCGATAAATGACTTCGCTGAACCAAGCGCCAACTAGTTGCATCCAAACCTGTTTCTTCTTTCAGTTCACGTTTGGCTGATTCGAGTGGATCAATTTCAAGTGGCCCGCCACCTTCCGGTATCTCCCAACTCCATTCATTCAGTGGATAGCGATGCTGCCCAACCAACCAGGTGTTCTGGTTTTCATCTAACGCCACAATCCCGATAGCTTTGTTTTTGAAATGGATTTTTCCATAAATTCCTTTACCCCCTGCCGGATTAATGACTTGGTGTTGCTCTAGTTTGATCCACGGGTTTTCATAGATGTTGTCGGTGGATAGGGTTGTCCAAGGGTTTTTCATCGAATCAAAAAATTGAATCCAAAGGTCAAGATTTGTTGTCACTTCGGCACCAAATAGCAAGCAGTAATTTTTGCTTTAATTTGTGCTTCATTTTTGTCTGAATAAATTTCATCATGCTCAAATCTTCACTCACTAAAAATAAAATCGAGGCCGGTTGTGATGAAGTAGGCCGTGGCTGCTTAGCCGGGCCGGTGGTGGCGGCTGCCGTTATTTTTCCTAAAAAATTTAAACATCCGCTTCTGAATGACTCCAAACAATTGAAGAAAGCGGATCGCGATCAACTACGGGAAGAAATCAAACAGGCAGCCCTTGCCTGGGCAGTGGCCGAGGTAAGTCATGAAGAAATTGATCAGATCAATATTTTGAATGCATCTTTCAAGGCGATGCACCTCGCACTCGATCAATTAGAAACCCGTCCCGAGCTTTTGTTGATTGATGGAAATCGCTTCAAGCCCTATCAGCAGATTGAGCATAAGTGCATTGTTAAAGGAGATGCAAAATTTCTTTCGATTGCAGCCGCTTCTGTTTTAGCAAAAACATACCGAGATGAATTGATGGAAAAATTATCGATCGAGTTTCCGGGTTACGGATGGGCGACCAATGTAGGTTACCCTACGCTGGAGCATCGCGATGGAATAAGAACATTAGGTATTACTCCTTATCACCGAAAATCGTTTCAACTTTTGCCTTCACAATTAGAATTATTTGAGTAATTTTCTGCATGGCTTTTTTGTTTTTCAAAAAGAAAGAGGACTCGTTTGACTACACGAGCCATCATGTTTGCAAAAATTGCGGCTCAGCCTTCCAAGGCAAATTTTGCTTTCGCTGTGGCGAAAAAGTAGTTGACGTTTCCGATAGGTCTTTTGCAAAGATGGCCGAGAGCCTTTTGAACGCTTTTACCTTTTTGGAGGGTAAATTTTGGAGAAGCTTCAAGCTCATTGTTACGCAACCTGGGCAACTTTCACACGACATTCGCAATGGCATACAGGTGCCGTATATGAAATTGGTTGGCCTTTTTTTTGTGGCGAACTTCTTCTATTTCCTTTTTCCAGTTTTTGACACATTTAATTCTTCTTTGTATTCGCAATATCACCAGCAAGACCATAGCCATATCGTGCAAAGCTTAGTAAACGCACGCATCAAAGCCAATCAGCTCGATGTAAAAGAGTTTACCAATCAATACAATGCACATTCGGGCAACTTGGCCAAATTATTGTTAGTGGTATTGGTGTTCATATTTACTTTGCCACTATCCATTGTCAATTATTCAAAAAAGAATTTTTATTTCGATCATTTGCAGATTTCGTTTGAATTCCATGCATTTCAAATGTTGTTGAGCAGTGTCATTATTCCGAATCTGCTTAAATGGATTATTCAGTCGGCAAAAAAATGGTTTGCCGCAGATTGGAGTGTTCTGTTGTCGGATAATGTTTATTCAAAGTTTTCGATTATTATTTTTGCGTATTTCTGGATACGCGCACAGCGGACATTTTACGAACACTCTTGGTGGGTGAGCGTGTTAAAAGGGTTGGTTCTTGGCTACATTGTTTTCAATACTTGGGATATCTATCGCATGCTTTTGTTCTTTTTTACATTTTACACTATGTAGCATGTGTCTCATTTTCTTAGCTGTTAATTACCATCCGACTTATCCACTAATTATCGCAGCAAATCGCGATGAATTTTACAACCGACAAACAGCACCGGCCGAATTTTGGAAGGATCATCCAACGATTGTCGGGGGCCGCGACTTAGAGGCGCAAGGCACCTGGATGGCGATGACCACCTCGGGTCGAATTAGTATGATTACGAACTACCGCGATCCCAAAAATATTGATCCGAATGCTCCTTCACGTGGTCAACTGGTATCTGATTTTTTAAGTTCAAAACAAGCCGCACCGGAATATTTGGAACAAGTAGAATCGAATGGAAAACGTTACAATGGTTATAACTTGATAGTCGGGAATCTGGAGACTCTATATTACTACTCCAATTACCGCAAGGGAATTGACCAGATCTCCAATGGCATTCACGGACTAAGTAATCACTTGCTCGATACACCTTGGCCAAAAGTCAAGCAAGGAAAAGAGCAATTTCAAACGTTCTTGAATGGAGAGGTAAATGCTGAAATGCTTTTTCAATTTTTGAAGAATGAAGAAAAGGCACCAGATACCCTCTTGCCCGATACTGGAATTGGCATAGAGCGCGAAAGGGCATTGTCTTCGATGTTCATAAAAACCAATGGCTATGGCACACGCTGTTCTACGGTTATTTTAATCAATCGGGAAAACGAGGTTTCGTTTACCGAAAGAGTTTACAACCTGCAAACTTTTGAGTACACCGACCGCGACTACCAGTTTAAGATTATTCACAACGCGTAACATTTTCGCCATCTATCCGTCTGGAAAGAGTCATTTATCAAGAAAAGTCAATTTTTTAAGCCAAAATTGACTTGATTTGAAACTAATTGACGGAGGAACAGTTCTTAGGAGTTAGACTTTAAACTTTGCATCTAATCAACATACCGCATGAGCAAAATCATTGAAACACACGAGATTTCTAAGGTTTATAAAATGGGTAACAACATTGTCAATGCGTTGCAATCCATATCCATTTCAATCGATAAAGGTGAGTATGTTGCTTTTATGGGGCCTTCCGGCTCAGGAAAATCTACGTTGATGAACATTGTCGGGTGCCTCGACTCACCAACCAGCGGTCGCTATCGACTCAATAATCAGGAAGTGAGCGAAATGACAGAGAATGAACTGGCTATGATTCGCAACAAAGAAATTGGCTTTGTGTTTCAAACCTTCAACCTGTTGCCCCGCGCCACCGCGTTAGAAAACGTAGCCCTTCCCCTCATTTATGCTGGCTATTCGAAAGATGAGCGCGAAGAAATGGCGATGGCAGCATTGGAGAGCGTGAATCTGGCTGATCGCTATCATCACCGCCCCAATGAACTTTCGGGAGGTCAGCGTCAGCGTGTTGCGATTGCCCGGGCGTTGGTAAACAATCCCTCTATTATTTTGGCTGATGAGCCTACCGGTAACTTAGATACGAAAACCAGCTACGACATCATGAATCTTTTCCAGGATTTACATGATAAAGGCAACACGATCATTCTAGTAACCCACGAAGATGACATAGCTCATTACTCGCATCGCATCATTCGCTTACGCGATGGTTTGATTGAGTGGGATCGCAGAAATGAAAACGTAACGCGCAATCCTGCAATGGCAGAAGTTCCGCATTCATAGTTTTCTTATTTTTTACCGAAACGAACACCGAATCCAACCCACGGAAGTACTCTGAAACTATATACTTTGGTGAACGATACCCCAACTGTTAAAGTCAAAGTCTTTCGGCCAGTTCGGATGCCAACTAGATGGGTTTGTTCATTTACCCGCTCATCAATATAATTTTCAGTAATCATCAAAACGGATTTGCTAGCCCGAATGGCTCCGCTTACTACATAAAGGGACAAACTATTGTTGTCTTTATTATAAACGCGGCCATAGCCAACTGAAAAGTTGGCATGAGGCGAACCAACAGTTGCGAAGCCATACGCAATTAGATATTTCGGCTCGTAGATCACAAATGACGCGTTAGAAACCAACGAATAATTGATGGCTCCACCAATACTGAGTCTATTGGGAATAATGGGCAGAGTAATTCGAGCATTTGCCCAGAGCATCCCATTAGGAATGAGGCCGCCCACACCAAGTTGAAGATGGTTTGTTACTCCATAGTTCAATTGATTGTAAATAATCCAGATGTTCTGGAAATACCATTGTCCTTTTCGTAACGGATACCCGCTGGGCGAAAATGTGTAGCTAATGTTTGGAATGGTACCCCAATATTGACCATTTACCAGATCTCCTGGCTGTACTATTTTTGTTTCCTTCGCTTCCTTTTTAGGAATCAAGACAAACGATTCCCCTCCATTATTGAAAATACGAACGGTAAAAGATGAGTCCGTTTCCTCAATAATTTTGCCTATAAATTCTTTCCCATTAAAAGTGCGAATAAAGTATGTGACCGAATCTGTAGCCAATGGCCTGAATGCACTTTGACTGACTACCAGGTGTTGTATCAGCAAAAGCGAAACAAGCAGCAAAAACTTTTTCATTACGCACGGAGTGGATTACCTACTTTTTATCCTCACACATTTCTACCAAGACCCCGTTGGTTGTTTTTGGATGCAGAAAAACAATTCGCTTGTTGTCAGCACCATCTTTGGGTTGCTGAGCGAGTAAAGTAAAACCTTCGTCTGATTTAGCCTTCATTTCGGTTTCCAGTTGACTGACTCCAAAAGCCAAATGGTGTATTCCTTCTCCTTTTTTTTCGATGAAGGTGGCGATAGGCGAATCCGGGCGGGTGGCTTCCAATAATTCTATTTTCACTCCCCCCACATCAAAAAATGAGGTGCGAACGCCCTCACTGGCAACTTCTTCAATTTTATAATGAGGTTTACCCAACAATTTGGCAAACAACCGATTTGACTCTTCCAGATTTTTAACAGCTATGCCAATGTGCTCTAATTTTTCCATAGTGAGAGAATGGTCAGGTTTTTCTTAATTTTGAGCTGAAATTGGGAAACTTTTAGCAGTTTCCGGAAGTTTAGTTAAACACAATGCCAAAAATTAATCTCGATACAGTAAGCGATATTCACGTAGAAGCCGCCCGCGTGCAGCAGCAAATCAAGGATTACCTCGGTTTGCGCACCAGCGATTTGATGTTTGAATACAGCGTGGTGGATGGAAAGACCAAATTAGACCTGATTACCATTAACCCCCGTCACAATCAGTCTTTTCTATTCCATACGGAAACCGGTGCGGATAAAGTAGACGCGCTACGCAAAATGTGGGATTATGTGCAGAACTATAAGGAAAAGGAAAATTCGTACACCATTCAATGGGTGACCAAAAGCGATAGCGAATTGCACACTTCTTATTTCCGTGCAGGAAATATTTTAGAAGCCTTAGAGAAACTATATTACGGAAGAGACAGGAACACAATTACTGTTTTTAGTGTTGTATTGAATCCAGTGTCATAATATTCGTTCAACTAGATAAAAATTAGGGTATGATTAGCGTTACCGATAAAGCCAAAGAAAGACTGGTAAGTCTCCTCGTAGAGGAAGGTAAGACTCAAGATCATAATATTCGTGTTTCCGTGAAGGGCGGAGGCTGCTCTGGCTTGATGTACGATTTAGGTTTTGATGCCGAAATCAAACCGGCCGATCAGGTATTTGAAGACAAAGGAATCAAAATATTAGTAGATAAAAAGAGC
The DNA here is from genome assembly GCA_021300095.1 of Flammeovirgaceae bacterium. Taxonomy (GTDB): domain Bacteria; phylum Bacteroidota; class Bacteroidia; order Cytophagales; family Cyclobacteriaceae; genus ELB16-189. Next base: position 24,066 of record JAJTHV010000055.1, read on the forward strand.
CTGCTTTACTTGTTGGGCACCACGCTAGACTTTTCCGATGGACTAAATGGCAAGGGATTTCAATTTATCAACCCGAATGCTTCGCGCACCTGCGGTTGTGGAGAGAGTTTTTCGGTTTAGAGTTTAATTAGACTCAAATCGAGAATGAAACCATCCAATAACCCTTCTCCTTTTATTTCTTTATCGAAACCGGTAATCTTTTCAACACTTCCGTCAGGTCGATAGATATGCGTGATCTTCTTTGAAGGATCAAGTAACCAAGCAAGGGTTGCTCCATTAGCGATCCAGATTTTCATCTTTTTTTGAAGTTCTTCCAAATGATCCGTTTTGGACATAATTTCGATAACAAATTCCGGACAGAGTGGTGCAAATCTGTATTGGTCTCCCTCTGATAAAGACTCCCATTTTTCTGAAGAAACCCAAGAAGCATCTGGTGATAAAACGGAACGATCGGGTAGGGTAAAACCTGTAGAAGAATCAAAGACTTCTCCTTTTTCTTCTTCGAAATTCCAGTTTGACAATTGTCTTAGTATTTCAGTATTTATTTTTCCTGAAAAGGCATTGGTTGGCGACATAAGAACGATTTCCAGTTTACTATTTCTTTCAATGCGCAGGTCTTTGTTTTCCTGGCAAAACCAAAGAAACTCTTCATCGCTCATGGCGTTGGTGATGCGATCTTTTAAGATGATAGTTTCCATGTGGGAATTGTATTCTTAAAGTTAATCAAAAATCAGTTACAGCGCGGCAATGCACTTCAATTCAATCGCAATGGGGGTAGGAAGTGCGTTCACTTCCACGGTAGTGCGACAAGGTTGGTTCTCGGTAAAATATTGAGCGTAGATTTTATTAAACATCTTGAAATCGTTCTTCATGTTGGTTAGAAAAACAGTTACATCTACCAGATCTTTCCATTGAGCACCCGAAGATTCTAAAATCAATTTTACATTCTGAAAAACAGCATGGCACTGCTTCTCAATATCGTAAGCCACAATTTCCCCTTGATCGTTCAGTGTTACCCCGGGAATATCTTTCGAGCCACGTTGGCGTGGACCTACTCCGGAAAGAAATAATAAGTTGCCCACTCTGCGCGCGTGCGGATAAGCGCCTACGGGCTCCGGTGCTTGTTGCGAAGAAATGATTTGATTTTCCATAGTATTAGTCAATTCCAAAAACATAACTAGCCCATAAGCTGTGCCAGTCGGCACCGGCCGTTTCTGACGGAATCATTTTTACGGTGCTCACCATCCATTCACCTTTGGCATTGATAGGAAATGTCAATGTGCCATCACTTTCAGTATAGAGATTTTGAAGAAAAGTGGTGGTGCCAATTTTTGTCCACACTTTTACTAATTGATGCGGACTCGGTTTCCCATCAAACAATACATTGCAAGTGAGGTAATCGCCCACCTTCAGGTTGTATGGGTTTTTCAATAGAATAATTTCATTGCGAAAGCCGATCTTTTTCTTGTAGGTGTCATCGGTTTTGTCACCCACCTGCACGAGCAATTTTGCAAATCGCTTATAAAATTCTTTGGAGGGAAGATTCGAAGTATTGTTTTCTTTGCGGAGGGCAATAATATTTTCCAATCCATCTTCTTCTAAATAACTATTGAATTTAGCCGCTTCTAACTCGATGAAGGCGTTGTTGCTTTCCAACGTAACCAAATGCGTACCAGGTTCGATGAGTTTCAATTGAAGCTTTTCTTTTTCTTGCGGTTTCAGTTGGACGCGCACATCTTTCACTTTTGTCAGCTGATGTAGATTCAGTTTTTCTACTTTGTGACGATTCAAATCCCATACCTCGCCTTCAAAATTTTCGCCCACCATCAATTTCAGCGGCATGGTTTCACCAACAGCAAACCGATATTTTTTTGGTTGCATCCAAAACTCATGCGATGAGCAGAGTACGCTCAGCGCAAGCAAAGCGGCAACAAGCGATATTTTTTTTCGCGTCTTCATTTCTTTTGATTCATTAGTGTTTCAATTTCATCTGCTTCAATCGGAACGTTTCTCATCAAGTCAGTATTGCGTTTTGTGCCAATCACTACATTGTTTTCAATGCGAATGCCAAGCCCTTCTTCTTTAATGTAAATGCCTGGCTCAATCGTCCACACCTGACCTTCCCTAACTTTTGCATGCATATTCCCGACATCGTGTACATCCAAGCCCAACATGTGCGAGGTGCCGTGCATAAAGTATTTTTGAAAGGCTGGTTTTTCTTTCGGTTGATTTTTTACATCTGTCTTTGAGATCAGGCGCAATCCAATCAATTCACTTTCAATCAACTTTTGAATTTCTTTGTGATAATCAAAATAAACAACGCCCGGCCTTAGCATTTTATTGGCCGCACGCATCACACGCAACACGGCATCATACACTTCGCGCTGGCGTTTGGAATAACGTCCGTTCAAAGGAATGGATCGGGTAAGGTCGGCATTGTAGTTAGCATATTCAGCGCCCACATCGAGCAATAAAATATCTCCGTCTTTGCATACTTTGTCGTTTTCAATGTAGTGCAATACACATGAATTTGCCCCCGAGGCGATAATGGGCGTGTAGGCAAATCCACGCGAACCATTTCGTAAAAATTCATGCGAATATTCGGCTTCAATTTCATATTCTTTTACGCCCGGCTTCACAAACTTTAACACTCTGCGGAAAGCGCTTTCAGTAATGTTACATGCCTGCTGCATTAAATCAATTTCTTCGTTTGATTTCACGCTTCGCAATTGCGCCATCAAAGGTGCCACTCGCTGATATTCGTGTAGCGGGTAATTCTTTTTACACCACTCGATAAAACGGGCATCGCGTGTTTCTACTTTTATTTCCGAACGATAATGTTCATTGGTATTCAGATAGACATTTTCCACCCCACCCATCGTCATCATGTGGTGAAAGAGTCGACCGAATTCCGATGTCCATACAATGGTTTGTACACCGGATAGTTCACGTGCTTCTTCTTTGGTTAGTTTGTGACCTTCCCATGTAGCTATTTGTTCATTTGTTTCTTGTAGGAAGAGTACCTCGCGGTATTTTTTATCGGGAAAATCCGGACAGATTACCAGAATGCTATTCTCCTGATCGACCCCGCTCAAATAGAAAAGGTCGTTGTTTTGCCGGAAGGGGAGGTGTCCATCCGCATTGGTAGGCATCAGGTCATTCGAATTGAACAAAGCCAGCGATTGAGGCTTTAGCGCCTTGGTTAATTTTTTGCGGTTATCAACAAACAGCTGAGTATCAATTTTTTTGTATCGCATGCGTTTCTTTTTACAGATTCCTGTTTAGTTATAAAAGTAAAATTAAATTTTGATGAAAGCCGAAATTCTAGTAAGGAGTGCCAATTACCGGCAGAGCCACCGCGCCTTTTTATTTGATTTTTAAACCCTGCTGATTCTATGCCTAATGCCTTGGGTTAGTTACCTTTGCCCTTCAAAATCTTGAAATAAATGACGGGAATGGAGAATATCCGCAATTTTTGCATCATTGCGCACATCGATCACGGCAAAAGCACCCTGGCTGACAGGCTTTTAGAGTTTACAGGCACCCTTACCAACCGCCAAATGCAGGCGCAGGTGCTCGATAACATGGATTTGGAGCGCGAAAAGGGCATTACCATCAAGGCACATGCCATTCAAATGAACTACAAGTTTGAAGGCGTAGAATATACCTTGAACTTGATTGACACCCCTGGACACGTGGATTTTTCATACGAAGTGTCGCGGTCAATTGCAGCTTGCGAAGGTGCGTTATTGATTGTTGATGCCGCACAGGGTATTCAGGCTCAGACCATTTCCAATTTGTATTTGGCATTGGAGCACAATCTGGAGATTATTCCAATCTTAAATAAGATAGACTTACCAGCGGCCATGCCTGAGGAAGTCACGGATCAGATTGTGGATTTGATTGGCTGTGAAAGAGAGGTTGTTTTGAAGGCTAGCGCCAAAGAAGGAAAAGGAATTCAGGAAATATTGGAAGCGGTCATCAGACGAGTTCCGCACCCCAAGGGCGACCCGAAGGCTCCGCTCCAAGCCATGATTTTTGATTTGGTTTTCAATTCCTTCAGAGGTATTGAAGTCTATTATCGAGTGTTTAATGGCACCATGCGTAAAAACGATCAACTTCGGTTCGTCAACGCGGGCAAAGAATATGGAGCCGATGAAATTGGTGTATTGAAATTGGATAAACACCCACGCCAAGAAATTAGCGCAGGCAATGTGGGCTACCTCATTTCGGGCATCAAGGTGGCGAAAGAGGTGAAAGTGGGAGATACGATCACACTGGTTGCAAACCCGGGTGACGCTTTGCAAGGCTATGAAGATGTAAAGCCGATGGTTTTTGCCGGTATTTATCCGGTGGATACGATTGAGTTTGAAGAGCTCCGTAGTTCAATGGAGAAGTTACAATTGAATGACGCTTCACTGGTGTGGGAGCCGGAAACTTCGGCTGCACTTGGATTTGGATTCCGCTGTGGATTTTTGGGCATGTTGCACATGGAAATCATTCAGGAGCGACTGGAGCGCGAATTCAACATGACGGTAATTACAACCGTACCTTCCGTGCAATTCAAAGCCATGCTTACCAATGGCAAAATGATTGAAATCAACGCGCCTTCTGAAATGCCTGATCCTACTACGATGGATTACATTGAGGAACCGTACATAGCAGCACAGATCATTAGCAAATCGGAGTTTATCGGTGCGATCATTGGATTGTGCATGGATAAACGAGGCATTATCAAAAACCAAGTTTACTTAACGACCGATCGCGTTGAGCTTACTTTTGAAATGCCATTATCTGAAATTGTATTCGACTTCTTCGATAAGTTAAAATCGATTTCGAGAGGATATGCATCACTCGATTATCAACTCATCGGCTTCCGCGAAAGCGACATGGTGAAGTTGGATGTGATGTTGAACGGAGATAAAGTAGATGCCTTGTCGGCCATTGTACACCGTGCGAAATCATACGAGTGGGGAAGAAAGTTGTGCGAGAAATTGAAAGAGTTGATTCCACGCCAAATGTTCGAGATTGCCATTCAGGCAAGTATCGGACAGAAAATCATTGCACGTGAAACAGTGAGTGCTATTCGCAAAAACGTGTTGGCAAAATGTTATGGTGGTGACATTTCGCGTAAGCGGAAATTGTTGGAGAAGCAGAAGAAAGGAAAGAAGCGGATGCGTCAGGTGGGTAACGTGGAAATTCCACAAGAAGCATTTATGGCGGTGTTGAAGATTGAATAATAGAATTTGAAAATTCGGTGATTTGATAATTTGAAAATCAGTTAAAGCAGAATTGTAAGAAAAGATAAGGTTTCAATGACAGAGCCAACACCATACACCCTCATTGATGGCCGCAAGGTTTCATCAGACATTAAGTTAGAGCTTGCTGCGAAAGTGGCAGAGCGTAAAAAATTGGGAAAGAAAATTCCGCACTTGGCAATTATTTTGGTAGGTGATGATGGTGCTAGTCAAACGTATGTGGATCACAAAGTGAAAGCGTGTAAAGAAGTGGGCTTTCATTATACCATGATGCGCTTTGCTGATACTATTAGCGAAGACAAGTTGATGAAACACATCGACCATGTAAATGATGATGAAGATGTAGACGGATTTATTGTGCAGCTTCCATTGCCGCCACACATATCGGTAGAAAATATTACTGAGAAAATCAGATCGGACAAAGATGTAGATGGATTCACCAACCATAATTTTGGAAGTATCATTTCAAAAAACCCGTTGTTGATGCCAGCCACTCCATTTGGTGTGATGGAACTTTTGCGCAGATACAATATCGAAACTGAAGGCAAGAATTGTGTGGTAGTAGGAGCAAGCCGATTGGTAGGGGCACCACTCAGTATGATGTTGGTAGAACAAGGAAGAGCTACTGTGACTATTTGCCATAAGTACACAAGCGATTTAGCTTCCATAACCTGTCAGGCAGATATTTTGATGGTCGGAGTAGGTAAGCCGGGTTTAATCACTGCTGATATGGTGAAGGAAGGTGCAGTGGTAATTGATATTGGTACTACGCGAGTAGAAGGACCACAATTTAAGAACGGTTATTCGCTAAAAGGAGATGTGGAATTCAAAGAAGTGGCAGCAAAAGCTTCTTACATTACACCTGTCCCTGGCGGAGTTGGGCCTATGACTATTGCTTCGCTACTGATGAACACCATGAGAGCAGCTGAAAATTTGAATCCATAATTCATTTTCAGTAAAGAGATTCAAAATAGAAGAGGCGCATGAATGAAATTGTACAAGTTGAATCAGCCATTTTGAACTCGGAGCTTCCGGTGATGGAAGATTTTTATACCATTCAGGGAGAAGGCTTTTATCAGGGAAATGCTGCTTATTTTATCCGCTTGGGCGGATGTGAGGTGCGTTGTGTTTGGTGCGATGTAAAAGATAGTTGGGATTTAAACGCACATCCGAAACAAGCAATCACGTCACTGGTTCATAAAGCCAAAGAAAGCGGTACCAACATAGTGGTTATTACAGGAGGTGAACCTTCTATGCACATCCTCAACAGCCTGACCCAATCTTTGAAAGTAGCCGGGCTTCGAACACACATCGAAACATCAGGAGCTTATCAATTGACAGGAACGTGGGATTGGGTTTGTTTTTCTCCCAAGAAATTCAAAGCGCCTCACGAGTCAGTACCCCCACTCGCCAATGAGTTGAAAGTGGTAATCTTTCACAAAACAGACTTTGAATGGGCAGAAGAATTTGCCGCTAAAGTTCCGAAACACTGCCATTTGTATTTGCAACCGGAATGGTCGAAGGAAGAGGACATGCTTCCGCAGATAATAAATTATGTAAAAAAACATCCGCAGTGGAAAATTTCATTGCAGGTACACAAGTACATGAATATCCCCTGATTAATGCATTTGAATGATTTTATAAATACACTAAACGAATGGGGACAACAACAAGTCCCTTTTTTGTTTTTGGTAGACTATGAGATGAAAAAGCCATATGCGTGGAAGATAAGTGAAGTTGATCCTGCGGAATTGCTGTATGATTTTCACGGAGTTACAAATGCGAAGTCTTGCATAAAGGTTGGTTCATTCGATTTTCGAATCGTGCAACCTGAGATTGCATCATACGAAAAAAAATTTCAGGCTGTTATTCAATCTTTGAATCGGGGTGATACTTTTTTGGCCAACCTAACAGATCGAAATGAAATTGAATTGAATGCTTCGCTGAAAGAAATTTTTTATGCAAGCCATGCTCGATATAAAATATGGTATCGGGATGAGTTTGTTGTTTTTTCACCGGAGATATTTGTTCAGATTCGCGATCAGCGCATTTATTCTTTCCCGATGAAAGGAACCATTGATGCTTCGATACCCAATGCAGCACATCTTATCTTGTCGAATGAAAAAGAAATGGCGGAGCATGTTACCATGGTAGACTTGATTCGCAATGATCTTAGTCTTGTGGCAAATGCCGTTGAGGTTACGAAGTTTCGGTATGTGGAAGAATTGAAAACCAATCAGCGCAATTTGCTGCAGGTGAGTTCCCAAATTGAAGGGGAATTATCTAGTGATTATCAACAGCGAATTGGGGACATCCTTGTTGCATTATTGCCAGCGGGCTCCATATCAGGAGCTCCCAAGCGTAAAACATGCGAGCTACTGGCAGCAGTAGAAGGTAGGGACCGAGGCTACTATACAGGAGTATGTGGTTATTTTGATGGTCAACAATTGGATGCGGGTGTTATGATTCGGTTTATCGAAAAGGAGAATGAGAAGCTTTTTTTTCGAAGTGGAGGAGGCATCACCACACAAAGTAATTTGGAAGATGAGTTTCAGGAGTTAATTAATAAAGTGTATGTCCCGATTTCTTGAGACAATAAAATTACTCGATGGTGAGTTTTATAATCTGGAATATCACCAGCAACGATTGAGTAATACTTGCAGTCATTTTAAACTGACTGATTTTAAACTTCATCTTTTTTTGAAAGACCAAACCATTCCCCGTAAGGGATTGTATAAATGTAGAATTGTATATGGTACTGACGGGGCTAAATTTGAATGTATACCTTATCACCCCAAATCAGTTAAGTCGCTCAAACTGGTGGAATCAGATTCAATCGATTATCAATTTAAATGGGAAGATCGAACGGAGATGAACCAATTATTTAGTCAGAAGGGCAATGCGGACGATGTGATCATTGTAAAAAATGGATTTGTAACCGATGCTTCATATGCCAATCTAATCTTTTGGGACGGAAAGAATTGGTTTACCCCAGAAGAACCTTTATTGAAAGGAACGCAACGAGAGTTTTTGATTAACACTGAATGGATTAAGCAATCAACCATTTCAATCACCGATCTTCGTAAATTTGAGAAAGTAAAATTGATTAATTCCATGTTAGGAATGCAAGGACCGGAAATAGCTGTTTCTAATATTATCATTTGAACATGAGCCATTATTTTAAACTTTTGTTAATTGGTTGTTTAGTGATTCACGCCACAGCGCATGCACAAGAAGTACTAAGCACGAAATCTAAAAAAGCGAAAGAGTATTATCTGGCGTCTGACAATTTTCGAGTGAGAGGTCAATTAGATCAGGCGATCGATTTGTTAAAACAAGCGATTGATAAAGATCCCAAATTTGAGGAGGCGTATTTTCGATTGGCACTTTCTTATCGCAGTGCCAACAATTTAAAAGCAGCCAGTGAGATGTTAGAAAAAGGACTTACGCTGACAACCTTTCCTGCCAAGGTAAAAACGTATCACTATACATTAAGTGAATGCTACTTGCGACAAGGTAAATATGAGTTGGCTTTAAAAAGTGCGAATCAGTTTATCAATGATGAGAAATTTGACAAGGTAAAATTAGCGCAGATGAAAGTCTGGAAAAGTCAATGCGAGTTTGCATTAGCGAATGTTGGTCAGCCTTTAGGTTACCAGATCAAACCGTTGTCGGATACGGTTAATGCATTTCCTATGCAATACTTCCCTACCATCACTGCCGATGAAAAGGAATTGATTTTTACCATTCGCATGGGAAGCGACCACAACGCCAACGAAGATATTGTGGTGTCCAGACGTGATAAAGATAATCGGTGGGCCAAACCTGTTTCGCTTTCAGAGCGAATCAATTCTAACTTCCGAGAAGGAGCCTCCACTATTTCAGCGGACGGCCGTACATTGATATTTACTATTTGTGGACCCCGTGGTTGCGATCTGTATGAAAGCAATAAAGAGGGTAATCAATGGAGTGAACCTCGGAGCCTTGGAGCAGCAGTAAATACATCCGGTTGGGAAGCGCAGCCCTCACTCTCTTCCGATGGAAATGAACTTTACTTTGTGTCGGAAAGAAAAGGAGGCTTAGGGGGCTATGATATTTGGTATTCTCGCAAAAGCGAGAATGGCAATTGGACCAAAGCGGTAAACGTGGGGGCACCTATCAACACACCGTTCAACGAGATAGCCCCATACATTCATGTAAATAACCAAAACTTGTATTTTGCCTCCAATGGATTGCCAGGTTTTGGTAGTTACGATATTTATGTAGCCGAGAAAAAAGGAGAGAGCTGGCAAGCCCCCGAAAACATGGGTGCGCCACTTAATGATTTCGAGGACCAATATTCTTTTACTGTCACGAGTAACGGAAAGTTCGCCTATTATTCCAAAGAGGAGGGAAGAGATCATAGCAAGATATTCACCACCCCAATTCCGGAGCGATTTCAGATTAGCAAAAAAGGAAATGTGATAAGTGGACGAGTCGCCGATGCGATTACCAAGAAACCTCTTAAAGCTAAAATTGAGTTAAAAGAACTCAGTACTCATACAACCGTTACGCATGTTTTATCTGATTCGATCACAGGCGCCTATTTGATTGTAGTTCCTAGCAAATCAGAGTATGCTTTGTTTGTGAATGAACCTGGTTATTTATTCGTAAGCCGAAATATCAATTATAGTGATATCGATTTAACGCAGGCTATTCGTACCGACATAGAGCTTTATCGGGCAGATCAGAATTCAGTAATCGTTTTGGAAAATATTTTCTTCGCAACAAACCAATTTGAATTGTTAGGTAAATCCACCTCTGAGTTGGATCATCTAGTAGTGTTTTTGCGCGATAATCCTACTATGAAAATCGAGATTAGCGGGCATACGGATAATCAAGGCTCAGACATCTATAATCAGGAACTTTCTCTCAAGCGTGCAATCTCCGTAGGTAGCTACCTTAAACAACAAGGTGTAAGCATAGAACGGGTAGTCGAGAAAGGATACGGCTCGAAAAAACCACTTAATTCGAATGATTCTGAATCAAATCGGCAGAAAAACAGGAGAATTGAGCTGAAAATCCTCAAATAGAGATTCGAAATCGTTTGAAAGAAATAAGTATTAAATTATTGCGATAGTGATTTTTCTATTATTTTGCATACCTATTTGGGTTATTTTTTCATTAACAAAAACAAAAAAGTATGAGGAAAAATTTACTAGTGAGAATGTTGCCTCTATTGTTTGCGCTGATTACGAGCGCGGCATGGGCGCAAGAGAGAACGGTAACAGGTAAAGTGACATCCGCAGAGGATGGCTCTGGATTACCTGGTGTGAATGTGTTGGTAAAGGAACAACCAATGGTACAGTGACTGATGTAGATGGAAAGTACTCTATTTCAGCAAAAGACGAGGATGTCTTGGTGTTTTCTTTTATTGGTTTTGTTTCACAAGAAGCTCAGGTGGGACAAAAGACTAGCATTGAT